>CADAEX010000081.1 GCA_902787125.1 uncultured Spirochaetaceae bacterium | reverse complement strand
CCCCTGACATGTTTCGTCAAAATCGTAGTCAGGCCTTATCTGGTCGCAGGTGCGTTCCAGGTTGTAGTCGAACTCCTTCTGGATATAGTCCTTTATCTCATCCTTGCTCTTTCCTGTGCGGGCCAGAAAGATAGCGGCAGCTGTGGCATCTGCCCCGTCTATTCCGAAGGGATGGTTGTGGGTCACCTCCGCAGTCCATCTTGCCACCTTCCTGGTTGTATCCAGAGTATCGTAAAGCCAGCCTGCTGCAGACACCCGCATGGCTGATCCGTTCCCATAGCTGCCGTAAGGCTCGGTCATATCGGAGAAAAGCCAGTGGCGGAACTGGCCGCCGTAACCTGCAAACGGATACCTTGCTCCCCACTTCTTGAAGCTTTTAATAAGGGCCTTCTTAACCTCTTCCTCTTCAGGATTCTTTCCTGCATCCAGAAGAACATCTGCCACTGCAATAGTCATCACCGAATCGTCGGTGAACATGGAATCTTCGCTTAAAAGCGGGAAATCTGTTGTGTCTATGGGGTCAAACTCGTAGAGAGAACCTACTATGTCACCTAAAATTGCTCCGTACATATCTGCTCCTTTTTTAGATAATATAACACCTGGGGTGTAGCAAATAATGCTAAATATAACAATTTTTTTATGGACAATTTTAATAGGCAGGAATAATATGGGGATATATGGAACAGCGGCTCAAAGTTTCTACCTTCCTTAAGTTCTGGGCACCACTTGCACTCATGCAGGTGATAATGAGCTTCGAGTTCCCTGCCATAATCGCCTTCATCTCCCGCATAGGAGATGCCAAGGAGAACCTGGCCATATTCACTGTGGTCACATCCCTCTCCCTTCTTTTAGAGGGTGTGATAATCCAGATGCTGTCCGCCGCCACAGCCCTCTGCGACAGCTGGAACAACTACCAGCGGGTGAAGCACTTCCTGCTTATAGTGCTGGCCCTGCTTGTGGCAACACATCTGTTCTGCATTCTTCCTGGGCCTTTCGGCTTCATTGCAACCACACTGCTCAAGCTGGAGCCTGACTATATAGAAAGCACACGCATAGCCTTCCTCCTCATGCTGCCCTGGGTCCCCACCATAGGGGTGCGCCGGCTGTGGCAGGGTGTCCTGATACGGAACGGCAGGACCGGCCTGGTCTCTATGATAACTGTCATCAGGATAATAGTCTGCATCGCGGCCCTGGTGGTCATGCTATCATTCAGGAACGTGCCTGGCTGCTATGTGGCCTCCATAGCTTTGAGCCTAGGTGTCACAGCCGGCGCCATATCGGCATACCTCTTTGCCCGCCCTATCCTCAGGGAGCTCCGCAATGTAGTGACCCCCGATACCATGAGCTGGAGAGACCTTACCATGTTCTATCTGCCCCTTGCCATGACATCATTTGTCACCGAGGCAGACCGCCCTATAATAGCAGCCGGCATATCCCGGGGGCTGCTCCCTACAGAATCCCTGGCCGGATGGGGCGAGGTCATATCCATAATCTCTGTCTTCCGGTCCCTCTGCTACTCCACCCAGGAGGCGGCAATAGCGCTGTTCAGCACCAAGGAGAACAACCAGGTGATCCGGAAGGCTGTGTTCAGGATCTGCGCCGTTGTATGCGGGATATGCTTCTTCTGCATCTTTGTACCGCCGGTGAGGCAGTATATCTTCATAAACATATCGGGGCTCACCCCGGAGCTTGCCCAGCTCTGCAAGGCACCTCTCATGGTCATCTCTGTAACCCTGTTCACATTCCCTGTGATAGCATGGCTCCGCTCCGTGAACATCCACGAGAAGACAACACGGAACATTGGCTGGGCTGTCTTCATGAACCTGATTGCTGTGACACTGGCCGTTATAGTGCTGGACAACGGTTTCTCCATGCTGGGCCTTATGGTTGGAGCAGTCAGCTACATCTTTGCCATGACAGCTGAGTCTGGCTACTTGACATTAAAGAGATTTAGTAGTAATAATTCTTATTAAGATGAAAGCACAGAGATTTTCTAAGCAGAGGGAGCTTGTGCTCCGCACTGTAAAAGCAAACCTTATACACCCTACTGCCCTGGAGATATACGGCATGACAAGAGCAGTCGACCCCACCATAAGCATGGGAACTGTCTACCGCAACCTGAACCTTCTGGCAGAGCAGGGAAAGATACTCAGGATCAAGGTGCCCGGAGGGGCAGACCGGTATGACGGCACTATAGAGCCTCACAACCACGCTGTATGTACAAAATGCGGCATGGTGATGGACTACAGCTACAGCTTTGACGACTTAAGCAGTCAGCTGGAGAAGAGCGGCTTCAAGTGCGAGGAGCTGAATATCACTGTGCGGGGAACTTGTAAAAACTGCCTGACAAAGGCTTTAAATAATGACATGGAGGAATAAGATGGCTAAATTTGTATGCCCTGTTTGCGGCTATGTATTCGAGGGAGCTGCTGCACCTGCAGTATGCCCGGTTTGTAAGTATAAGGGACCCGACTGGAAGAAGGTTGAGGGCGAGATGAGCTGGGCCGCTGAGCATGTGGTAGGCGTAGGAAAGAAGTTCGGACCAGACGTTCCGGCAGATGTTCAGGAGCAGATCATCAAGGGTCTCAAGGCTAACTTTGACGGCGAGTGCTGCGAGGTTGGTATGTACCTGGCTATGGCACGTGTTGCACACAGAGAAGGATATCCGGAGATCGGACTCTACTGGGAGAAGGCTGCTTTTGAAGAGGCTGAGCATGCAGCTAAGTTCGCAGAGCTTCTGGGCGAAGTTGTCACCGACAGCACAAAGAAGAACCTGCAGATGCGGGTGGACGCTGAGAACGGCGCAACAGCAGGAAAGACAGAGCTTGCCACACTGGCCAAGAAATACAACCTGGATGCTATCCACGACACAGTTCACGAGATGGCACGGGACGAGGCACGCCACGGAAAGGCACTCAAGGGTCTTCTGGACAGATATTTCAAATAATCTGCTGCTTTATGCATGCAAGAGGCCAGGGTATACACTCTGGCCTTTTTTTATGTTATTTTATAAGTATGAAAAAGACATCAGACACACTTCCAAAATGGAATTTGACAAACATCTACAAGAATTTTGACGACACCGCCTACGAAGGCGATATAAAGGACTTTGCCGCTATCTGCGCCGAGCTTAAGACACTGCTTTCCAAAGGAAAGAAAGAGAGCCTTGAGGAGGCGGTGCAGCTTATGGGACGGGCCATGGACCTGTTCGAGAACCTCTACTCCTACGCCTATGCTGTGTTCTCTGTTGACACCGGCGACGAGCGGGCCCTGCGGGAGATATCCCGCCTTGAGGAGGCTCACCAGAAGCTGGCTGAGTGTGATGTCCTGTTCAATTCACTGGTAAAAAAATACAAGAAAGATATTCTTGCACTGCTTAAGAAAAGCCCTATCCTGGCAGAGCGGGCCCAGTTCATAAAGGACTCTCTTGCAGAATCAGAGCACCAGCTTTCTGATGCCGAAGAGTCTCTGGCCCAGGCCATGAAGGCTGCCGGCGGCGATGCCTGGGGAAGACTGCAGGAGGCTGTGTCATCTGCCCTGACCGGGGATGGCAAGAGCATAACAGAACTGCGCAACCTGGCCTTCGACAAGAGCCGCAGTGTGCGTAAGAAGGCATACGAAGCAGAGCTGGCCGCCTGGAAGAGCATGGAGATACCCCTTGCCTACTCCTTGAACGGTGTCAAGAAGACTGCAGCCACACTGGATAAGCGCCGCAGATGGAAGAGCGCACTGGATAAAGCCCTGTTCCAGTCCAGGATGTCGGCTAAGGCTCTGGATGCAATGATCTCTGTCATGGAGGAATCGCTGCCTGAGTTCCGCAAGTATCTTAACAAGAAGGCAGAGCTCCTGGGGATAAAGAAGCTGGCCTTCTACGACCTTTTCGCCCCTATCGGGGAGAAAGGCTTTGCACCAAAGGTATGGAGCTTTGAGGAGGCAAAGGATTATATTATCGAGACCTTCGGCAGCTTCTCTGACGACATGGGGCTCTTTGCAAAGAACGCCTTTGCCAACAGCTGGGTGGACACACCGCCCCATGCAGGCAAGGTGGGAGGCGCCTACTGCACATCCTTCCCCATTGCCAAGGAATCAAGGGTAATGTGCAACTTCAGCCCTACATTCTCGGGAGTATCAACTATTGCCCATGAGCTGGGGCATGCATACCACTTCCACCTGCTGCGGGAGGAGTGCGCCTTTGCCCGGGCCTACCCTATGACACTGGCCGAGACTGCATCCATATTCTCCGAGACCATGCTGTACAATACAACAATCAGCAGGGCAAAGGGCTTTGAGAAGAAGTACCTTACAGAGATGTTCCTTATGGAGGTGACCCAGGTCATTGTGGATATCCTGTGCCGCTTCTATTTCGAGAAGGCTGTGTTCGAGAGGCAGAAGGATGGCCCCCTCTCCGCAGCAGACCTGTGCGGCATGATGCTTGATGCCCAGAAGGCCACCTACGGCGATGCCCTGGATCCAAAGCAGCTGCATCCATATATGTGGGCTGTGAAGTGCCACTACTACAACAGCGACTTAGGGTTCTACAACTATCCTTATGCCTTTGGACAGCTTTTCTCCATCGGACTCTATGCGAAGTATCTTGAGGATAAGAAGAGGTTCCCTGCCCTCTACAAGAAAGTGCTCATGGCCACAGGACGCACCGATATCAAGGGTGTTGCAAAGATTGCAGGCATTGATGTGGAGAAAAAGGATTTCTTCCAGGAGAGTATGGACTTTATAACCAGGATGATACGGAGCTTTCTGCGCTGAAGACTTTGACTATATCGTCGGCACTCTTTGCCTCCAGTATCTTCTTCCTGTTCTCCTCCTGGCTCAGCACACCTGATACTGCCGCAAGAACCTGAAGGTGGGGCGATGCCTCATCTGTAGGTGATGCTATAAGTACAAAGATCTGGGATGGCAGACCATCCAGGGAGTCAAACTCGATTCCGCTCTTCTTTCTTCCTATTGCGATTGTAAGGTGCTTCACTCCCTCGCTCTTTGCATGAGGGAATGCGATTCCATGCTCCATGCCGGTGCTCATCTTCTGCTCACGCTGCATTATGTCGTCCAGGAGAACCTGTCGGTCGGTAATGTTGTCCGATGTGCTCACAAGATCCACCAGCTCAAGAATTGCCTCGTCCTTGTTGCCTGCTTTCATGTTGCAGATGATGAAATCCTTGGAGATGCGACCCTGGAGAACCTCGACATCCACCTTCTTCTCCTTGGTCTCGGCCGATTCCTTCCTT
>CADAEX010000080.1 GCA_902787125.1 uncultured Spirochaetaceae bacterium | reverse complement strand
GCATTCCTTATCACATAATCCCAGTCTGACTCGGTAAACCTGCGCCACGTTGCTTTCTTAACATCCTCGGCTTCTTCCCTTTCCCCATCAGAAATATCCCTGAAAAAAACCTGATACCAGTCCATAAGATAGGACAACCGGACAAGCAATGAACCATTTTCATACCTTTCAAAATCACAGCGTGATTCCCCTGACTGCAAAGCCTCAAGAGCTTCCTTCAATTTTCTTTCTGTAATAAACATACACTTCCTCCATAGATCAAGCATTAGCACCTTGCCATACGGCAGGTTGCTGTGCGGTCAACGGGCTTGTCCCTCGCGCACTCTTTATAGATCAATTTCAATTTAGCATAAGGGGTGTGTCAAATAATGCTACCCCCAGCAAAAACTTTTTCAAACTTTTTTCTCAAAAATTGAAGCAAAATAAACTATTTGTGTGTAAGAGAAGTAAAACAGCAAGGAGGAAGGTTATGTACGAAAAACAATTATTCTTGACAATTGCCATGTTTTGTATTATTTTATATGTGATTTATAACACTTTTAGAGGTATTTATATGGCAACTGTAAGCATAAGAATGGATGACAGCACAAAAGCAGCTTTTGAGGGATTCTGTGATTCTGTAGGAATCTCTGTCTCTGCAGCCGTAAATATGTTTGCAAAAATGACAGTCCGGGAAAACCGCATTCCTTTCGAGATAACCGGTGACCCGTTCTGGAGCGAAGAGAATCAGGCCAGACTCAGGGAATCCATGGCTCAGGCAAAGGCAGGAAAGCTCACCAAGCACGAAATATCAGAGGTTCTGTAATGAATAAACTATGGACCGATAACGCCTGGGAAGATTTTCTGCAAATTCAATCAGATAAAAGACTGCTGAAAAGAATACAAACCCTTTTAAATGACATAGACAGAAACGGGTATGACGGAATCGGTAAGCCCGAACCCTTAAAAGGAGAATTCTCCGGATATTGGAGCCGCAGGATTGATGATTTCAACCGCATTGTCTACCGCATCGTTAAAACTGATAGCAAAAAACACATCGAGATAATTCAATGCGGAACTCACTATCATAAATAATTTTACAGCAGTGTCACGCCGATGCAGTAGAGCACCATTGCAAACAGCGGCATAACTGCAACCTTGCCCACCCTCCGCAGCTTCTCCTGCATAAGAAGAATAAGCAGGATGCCCAGGAGGACGCACTGGAACACACCGAAGATCATGATGCCGTCGTTCTTCTCGAATACTGATATCTGGCTGCAGGATACAGTCTCTGCCAGGGCAAGAACAGCCATATTGAAGATATTGCTTCCCAGTATGTTGCCGATTCCCATCTCCACAGAGCCCCGGATTACAGAGCTTATGGTGACGACAAGCTCTGGGAGGGATGTGGCCCAGGCCAGGAAAATAGCACCAGCCATTGCACTGCCGATAGATGTCGTAGTACCAATCTCGTTGACAACAACAGAGAGATAGAAGCTTGACGCAACCAGACCGGAAGCAAAGAAAATCAGCTTGCAGTAGAAGAAGAATCCCAATGCTTCAACAGGCTGGTCATCCTCCACATTCGGATTAGCCTTGTACAGGGCAATCACGCTCAAGATGAACAGGATAAAAATCAGATAAACGAAGAGAGACCGTCCGTAGAACGGTTGGCCCGAGAAGAACACACCAAGGATAAAGACTGCGGTGATTATGAAGCAGTAGCCTAATGATGTGCAGCTCTCAACATCCACCTTGCCGCTTGGCCTACGAAGACTTTCAGCAAGAATGAAAGAGAGATACAGGATAAACATATTGGCATTGTTGCTACCTATTATGTTGGCAGTACCCAGAACCGGGTTATCAAGATAAACTGTGCTTGAGACAGTGGAGATAAGCTCCGGGATTGATGTGATGAAACCAAGAAGTACAAAGCCTACGAAGCCCTTTCCGATGCGCTTGGCAGCAGCCAGCTGATCAGCATACTTGGAGAGTGAAATACAGAATAGAACCACAACCAGTGCGGTGACAGAAAACTTAAGCCAGATCATAACTCACTCCTTACTTCTTTATCTTAACACCTTTCCAGCTGACAGAAGGAATAAAAAATGCAGTCAGGAAAGTAAAGCCGTAAAACGGTGTACCGATGAGGGCACAGGGAATCATCCACAGGAGAAAACCTTTGCCCATCCTAAGATACCAGTTGCCGGCCAACGACATCATTATCATGGCAAGCACCGGCGCAAGATAGTATATCACAGCCCGAGGGTGGAATGGAATTACCAGGAAAGAGACAGCGCCCACCAGCGTGAACAGCAGCATAAAGGAATACATGAGGGCTGTGGTGAAGTCGGTGCCGAATATGGCGCCGGCACTCCAGCGCACCTCCTGCTTTACAGCATCCATAAGCCTCTTCTGGGGCTGGGCACAAACCAGCACCGGCCTGAAGGGGCACACAGCCACCTGCCAGCGGCCGGTGCGGCGCACTGCAGCTATAAGTTGGGCATCCTCGGTAAGGGAGAAGCCTATGGACTCAAAGCCCCCCACATCTTCAAGAGCAGTGCGCCTTATGGCCAGGTTGTTGCCGTAGCCTCCGGCAGGGCTCCCCAGCCCCACTGCCCCCACTGTGTAGAAAAAGCGCATCAGGTGATCCTGGGTCTGGTACCTTTCCCTTAAACTGGTTCCGGGGGCAGTGACTACAGATGAGAACACAAGCCCCACCTCCGGATTCTGGAAATAACGGCATACCCCCTCTATCCAGCCGGAGGGCACGACACAGTCAGCATCGGTGAACATCAGAATATCTCCCTCTGCATACTTTGAAGCAATGGCCAGCATGCTGTGCTTAGGATTCATTCCTTTCCTTGGAGGCTCTGTATTCTTTATCACCTTGACATTGCTATGCCGGGATGCAAACTCTGTCATAAGGCTGTGGGTCTGATCCTGGGAACGGTCATCGGCCAGAACAACTTGGACATCAGGTGTCATAACCTTTTCAAGACTGGCGAACAGGGCTGGAAGATTATCAGCCTCATCCTTTGCAGGAACAATAACAGAAACTTTGAACTTTTCCTTAGGCTCTGCCATTTCCTGCCGGCGGGAAACTGCACAGGCACGCACTATTCCGCAGACAATCACCACATGGACAATTATCATGAAAATGGAATAGATCAGGAAAACTGCATCAATCATCATTTAAAGAGCTTCGCAATCTGCGATCTGTATTTCCGGTTCACCACATCCCGCTTCACCTTCATGGTGTTTGTAAGCTCATCCCCTACAGTGAATGGCTTTGAAAGCAGACAGATACGGAAAATCTTCTCGTAGTTCTTGAATCCGTTCTTTGTACTTACTATATCGTTGATGTTGGAATATACCATGCTGTAGACCTGCGGATTGGCCAGAAGATCCTCCATGTCCATGTAGGAGATTCCCATTTCCTTGGACTTCTCCTCCACATTCTTGAAATTAGGCACAATCAGTGCCGCAATGAATTTCTGGTCCTGTCCCAGCACCACAATCTGGTCCACAAACTCAGACTGCAGGCAGGCATTCTCTATAGGTACCGGCTCAATGTTCTCGCCGCCCCGGAGCACAATAGTCTCCTTTGCACGGCCAACAATCTTGATCTCGTGATGCAGTGTTGAAACCACAATATCGCCGGTATCAAGCCAGCCATCCTTGAGCACCTTGTCTGTAGCCTCTTCCTGCTTGTAATATCCCAGCATTATCTGAGGGCTCTTGACCCACAGGATACCCCTGGTTCCAGGAGAAGTGATCTCCTCATTATTCGGTCCCATAATCTTGAACTGGACATCGGGAAGAATCGGTCCTACTGTACCATACACCGGCCTCTTCTGCCTGCATACAGAGAGGATAGGACCAGCCTCGGTAAGGCCGTAGCCCTCCAGAACCTTTATATCCATTCCTTTGAAGAAACGGCGTGTTGCGCTGGAGAGGCTTCCACCGCCCGAGATACCTGCCACAAAGCGGCCGCCCAGGAACTTCTTGAAACGGCGGAACACAAAGATGTTGCTCAATATGTAGAGCGGGAACAGAATAGGCAGACCCAGAAGTCCTATGATTATATCCAGGATGTTCTTGCTTTCTGTATACTGCGGCATGGTTCCCAGAAGACATGAGAGGGATTTCTGATACATGATTCCCACCTCAAGGGCAACAGAGAACATTATACGCTTGAATTTACCAGACTTGTTTATAGCCCGGATGACTGCGCTGCGGATACCGTCCCACACACGTGGAACAGAGGAGAGCCACTGGGCTCTTGTCTTCTGGATATCATTCATGAGCACTGCACCGATAGGCTGTGAGTAAGCCACATTGGCACCTGCAAAGAATACAATGTATTCAACAGTACGCTCAAAAGCGTGCCAGATAGGAAGCATGGAAAGGAGAGTATGTCCCGGTTTGACTATAAGGAATTTTCCAAGAATACGGTCAATCTGGAATATGAAGCTCTCATGGTTAAGCATTACACCTTTAGGAACTCCGGTGGTACCGGATGTGTAGATGATAGTGGCCAGGTCAGAGAGCTGCCCCTTTGCCAGCTCTTTCTCAAAGGCCTCGGGATCAGAGGCAAGGATTTCTCTTCCCTTCTTCATGAGATCATCAAAGCGGTAAACTTTTACCTCATAGCTGGTAAGTGTCTCGTATTCCTCATCCGTAATCGGATTGAAAATGACCAGGCTTTCCAACTGCGGAAGCTGATCCTTGTCCTCCAGCAGCATGGCCGCCTTGCGGAAAGTCTCCATAAAGACCATCTTGGCTTCGCTGTGGGAAAGGATATGAACCAGCTCTGCCTCTGTGGAATCAGAACCCCGGGGAACATCTGCCGCACCTATGCCCATTATGGCCAGGTCAGTTATAATCCATTCCTTGCGGTTGTCAGATATTAATCCGATATGGTCGCCACGACTGACCAGGCCGGAAGCAAGAGCTGCTCCGACCGCAGAAACATCCTTGTAGAAAGTTTTATACAGATAGGGCTGGAAAACCCCATTGCTATCCTTGACCTGAAGCGCAGGACGCTCCGGATACTTGTAACAGGTCTCTTTTATACGTTGGGTAACTGTCATTTAACCCACCTTGTGTTAAATTTTTTCCTTATGCTCTTCCATTATGCGGATACAGACTGTATTACCGCTAAGTTCATCCAGGAAGCTTATCTCCTTAAGGGCATCGGCATCCTCCTTCTTCTCGTTCTTCTGCACAACGCTGGCAATGCTGATATTGTGCTTTGCGAAGATAGCTGTAACCTTGGCCAGAACACCAGGCTTGTCCAGCACATTGAACCGGATATAGAACTTCTCCTCCGACAGTCCGTAAGGGAGCATGTCTGCCTCCGGCAGGTTGTCCAGCCAGATAGGATAGGTATTGAAGAACTTTTCGGTTGCACCGGAAAGGATGGATATAATGTCGGATGTTACAGCTGATGCAGTCGGTGAGGCACCTGCGCCGCGGCCGTAATACATAGTGTGTCCCACTGCGTGGCCATATACGCTTATTGCGTTGAACGAGCCTGAAACCCAGGCCAGCGGATGCTTCTTGTCTATGAACGCAGGACATACGATGGTTGAGATTCTTCCGTCAGCTGATTTCTTGGCCATTGCGATAAGCTTGATTGTATAGCCCAGCTCCTGTCCTGCCAGGACATCGGAAAGATCAAGAGTATCGATACCGATTACAGGTGTGGACTGAAGACTCACATATTTGCCGAAGGCAAGGGAACTCATTATAACCAGCTTGTGGGCAGAATCGAGACCCGATACATCCAGGGTAGGATTTGCCTCTGCCAGACCATCTCTCTGTGCCTCTGCCAGAGCTTCTGCATAGGTTTTGCCGTTCTGTGTCATCTGAGTGAGGATATAGTTGCAGGTACCGTTCACAATTCCGAACAGGGCTTCGTTCCTGTTTGCCAGAAGGCCGTCATAAAGAGCCCGGATAATAGGGATACCGCCGCCGCAGCTGGCTTCAAATCCGATTACAACACCGTTCTTGCGGGCTTCTGCAAACAGCTCTCTGCCATAATGAGCCAGAAGAGCCTTGTTGGCTGTAACCACATTCTTTCCAGCTTTCAGAGCCTTGATGATGAAGTCCTTGGCCAGAGTTGTTCCGCCGATCAGCTCAACAACAACTCCCACCTCAGGGTCCTTAAGAACTTTATCATAGTCCTTCTCGTACAGATTCTCAGGCAGGCCGATAGCCTTTGCATGATCAAACTTCACATCCACAATATATTTGAGGAACAGCGGGATGTTTGTCCTTTCTCTCAGGAATTTATTATCTTCAACAAGAATCTTAGCTGTGCCGCCGCCTACAGTGCCGCAGCCCAGAACTGCAATTCCGTACCGTTTATCAGACTTCATCTTTGGAATCCTTTATAAAAATTTTATAAATTATATCACAATAATAAGAGGAAGGAAAGGGGGCTTATTGACCGGCGCTCATTCTGCACTGCATTCCTGCACAAGATAAGGGATGATTTTCCCGTTTTTAACAGCGTACCAATCAGCCGGGCAGGGATCCGGGAAAGCAAGATAATCTTCCCGAGGAATAAAGGTGGTTATAAAAGGATATATCTGCGGAAATGCATCCTCATTTACAGCTTTTACAGCAGAAAAACCTCCGGCAAGACCAAAGGAGCGGATATCCATCTCCCTCGCTTTAAGAATCAGATTCTGCTGTACTTCAGGATTCATCAGCCATTTGATAAAAGCAACAGCTCCCATGGTATTCCCGCCCTTTTTAGGGATACCCAGCCAGAGCATATCCTCGCAGACAGCAACCTTCTCATCCTTGTTAAGATAATAGCGGAAATCCAGGTCACGGCGCCGCTCCCCAGGGAGGGTATAGAAGCTTCCTACATCCGAGAACCAGAAGAAAATATGGCTGGAATCAAGGAGTTCAAGAGGATTCTTGTAGAGGTATTTATCCCTGAACTCTCT
>CADAEX010000079.1 GCA_902787125.1 uncultured Spirochaetaceae bacterium | reverse complement strand
ACCGCATGACACAGATGAGCTATCAGACTGTCAAAGCTCTTATGGGTGACCGCTTAGGTGATTCTGTAATACCTCTTGGTTTTATTCCGGACCTTCCCGAGGAGTGTCACATACCATCCCGTCATCTGGGCCTTGTTACAGCTGCTGAGATAAAAGACCTGACAGAAAGGCTTGATAAGGCAGCTGACCTTTGTGATGCTTCTGTTGATCTTGATGCAATATTGACCATAGCAGGCAAGGTTTCCGAACTCGAACTTGATTTCACCGCACCACATTTTCCCCGGCTGGGTGGAATAAACCTTGCCGTGGCTTATGACAATGCCTTCTGCTTCTACTATGACAGCACCTTTAAACTGCTTGAGAAGATGGGGGCAGAAATCAGATTTTTCTCACCTCTGGCAGATGAAGAAGTACCTTCCGGAAGCGACGGACTTATCCTGGGAGGAGGGTATCCGGAGCTTTATTCTGAAAGGCTTGAATCAAATATTCATTCGAAAGAGAGCGTTTGCCGTGCTGTTTCTTCGGGAATGCCCACAATTGCTGAGTGCGGCGGTTTCCAGTATCTGGGCAAAGAACTGGATGGCCATATGATGTGCGGAGTACTGAGCCATTCTTCCTTTAAGACAGACCACCTGGTCCGGTTCGGTTATATAACACTCAATTCCCGGAAAGCCGGTTTATTAGGCCCTGCCGGGACAGAGCTTAAGGCTCATGAGTTCCATTATTGGGACAGCTCATATAACGGAGATGCCTTTACTGCAGAAAAGCCAAGTGGCAGGAAATGGGATTGTGCTGTGATGACAGACACACTTTATGCCGGATATCCTCATCTTTTTCTTCCTGCTTCCATCAGTGCGGCAGAAGAGTTTTATAAAAAATGTCTGAATTATAAGGAGAGCAGGGGATGATCATCACCGATCCTATGGAAATAGAGAAACGGAGCATGGAGATAATCGAAAGTGCTCTGCCTTCAGGTATTCCGGAAGATAATAAAGCTGTGGTCAAACGGGTGATCCACTGCACAGCAGATTTTGATTATGCCAAGAACCTGACTTTCTCCGTAAACGCAGTCAAGAAAGCTCTTGATGCATTGCGGGGTGGATGTGACATAGTCACAGATACCCAGATGGCCCTGTCAGGCATAAATAAAGCTGCCGCCGCAAAGCTGGGCTGCACAGTGCACTGTTTTATGAGTGACCCTGATGTGGCAGAACAGGCAAAGGAGCGGGATTGCACCCGGGCTGTGGTCTCCATGGAGAAGGCCTCAATGCTGAACAAGCCTCTGATATTTGCCATAGGCAACGCTCCTACCGCACTTTTAAAGATCAGAGAACTGATTGATACTGGGAAAATTACCCCGCTCCTTGTCATAGGGGTGCCGGTGGGTTTTGTGAATATAATTGAATCCAAAGAGGCTATAATGGAAACCGATATTCCTTTTATTGTCTCAAAAGGACGCAAGGGAGGATCTAACGTCGCCGCAGCCATAGTCAATGCGCTGATGTATCAGATAACAAGATGATGGATAGCTTTGTCACAAAAGATGGAAAAAGACTCAGGCGCGGTTATACTACCGGTTCCTGTGCAGCCGCGGCCGCAAAATCTGCAGCTTTGATGCTGCTTGCCGGCAGGCGGCTTGAAAGCATACATCTTGTCACACCATCTGGAATGGAACTGGATCTTCCTTTGCAGGATATCGTCATAGCTGACAATTATGTCTCGTGCGGAGTTATAAAGGACAGCGGTGACGATCCGGATGTGACAGACGGAATAACTGTTTACGCCCGTGTGGAGAAAACAGGCTGCCCATATACAGTTGAGATAGATGGTGGCAAAGGGATAGGCCGGGTGACAAAGCCGGGACTGGACCAGAGTGTAGGTAGGGCGGCTATCAACTCCACACCCCGCAGGATGATAACTGAAGAATTGCTTCAGGTATGCGAGGACATCGGTTATACCGGAGGTTTGAAGGTTGTGATATCTGCTCCTGCCGGAACAGAGATTGCAAAAAGAACTTTCAATCCAAGGCTTGGAATTGAGGGTGGCATATCTGTCCTTGGAACCACAGGAGTTGTGGAGCCTATGAGCGAGGAAGCCATTATCGAGAGTATAGCTTTGGAAATAAGACAGCGGAAAGCTTTAGGAGAAAAGCGGCTTATTCTTACCCCCGGCAATTTCGGTGCTGTTTTTCTTAAATCGATTTACAGAATTGAGGAAGAACGTATTGTAAAGTGCTCAAACTATGTGGGAAAAGCGCTGGAGGCTGCAATAGGTGCAGGTTTTACTCAAGTGCTTATGGCCGGTCATATAGGAAAATTTGTAAAGCTTTCAGGTGGAATTATGAATACCCACTCAAAAGAGGGGGACTGCCGTGCAGAGCTTATGGCTTCTGCTGCACTTTTTGCAGGTGCTTCTGCTGAGACTGCCAGGCTGCTGTTCGACTGTGTGACTACCGATGAGATGCTCTGTGTGCTGGATAAAGCAGGTATTCTTTCCGGTGCTATGGAGGCTTTGAAAACCCGTATCGAGGCTGCCTTGGATGCAAAGTTTGCAGGACAGCTTGAGATAGGTGTAATTGTATTCACTGCTGGAAATGCAGAGCTTCTCAAGACTGGGAATGCCAGGAGATGGATGGAGGAAAAGGCATGAGGGCAGGTGTTCTTTATGGTATAGGAGTTGGCCCCGGAGATCCGGAACTTTTGACAATTAAAGCTGTAAGGCTGATCAAAGAGTGTGATATTCTTGCAATTCCCCAGAAAAAAATTGGAGAATGTTTTGCCTACAGGATTGCTTTGAATGCTGTGCCGGAAGTAAAAGATAAGCCTGTTCTTCCTGTTGATATGCCCATGACCAGGGATAAGGCTGTCCGTGAAGCTGCATACAAAGCTGGTGCAAAGAAGATTGCAGAAGTGCTTTCAGGGGGGAGAAAGGTAGTCTTCCTTACCCTGGGCGATCCTTCTGTTTATTCTACATTTGCATATCTTGCACCTCAGGTCAGAAGCCTTGGGTTTGATGTTGTCTGGATTCCTGGAGTAACGTCATTCTGTGCTTCGGCCGCCGCACTGGGCCAGAGCCTATGTGCAGACCGGGAGGAACTCCATATCATTCCCGGGGGAATAAATGCCGGGGATGCTCTTTCTTTTCCAGGTACAAAGGTATTCATGAAAGGAGAACTTGATGTGCTCCTTGATGCGATCAGGAAAAAGGGACATAGTGCCCGGGCTGTTGAGAACTGCGGAACAGATAATGAGCGCTTATATAATACTCTTGAGGATATTCCCGGGGATGCAGGATATTATCTTGTCACAATAGCAAAGGAGAAGGAAGAATGATACACTTTGTCGGTGCCGGATGTGGTGCTCCAGATCTTATTACCCTTAGAGGAAAAAAGCATATCGAGAATGCAGATGTCATCATTTATGCCGGTTCCCTTGTGAACAAGGAGCTCCTGGACTATGCGAAAAAAGGGTGTGCCTTTTATGACAGCGCCAAGATGACTTTGGAAGAGATTATCGGGGTAATAAAAGCTGCAGAGAAGAAAGGGCTTGCAACTGTTCGTCTGCATACAGGAGATCCTTCTCTTTATGGTGCTATCGGTGAGCAGATGAGGGAGCTGGAAAGACTGGGTTTTGAATATGATATAACTCCGGGTGTCAGCTCCTTCTCCGGTGCAGCGGCTGCCCTCAAGGCTGAATATACTTTGCCGGATGTATCCCAGACTGTAATTATTACCCGTGCTGCCGGCAGAACCGATGTTCCTGATTCCGAGAGCCTCCGTGCCCTTGCATCTCATGGGGCAACCATGGTGCTGTTCCTGAGCACGGGGCTGCTGGAGAAGGTGAGTGCCGATCTTGTTGCCGGCGGTTATGATGCGGATACCCCTGCTGCCATTGTCTATAAAGCCTCATGGAAAGATGAGAAAGTGTGCCGCTGTACCGTGGGCACTCTTAAGGAGACAGCAGAGACCAATGGTATCACAAAGACTGCGCTGATTACGGTAGGGGATTTCCTTAAAAGCAGCTTTTCCCGTTCCAAGCTATACGACCCGGGTTTCTCCACAGAGTTCAGGAAGGCGTCAAAGTGAAAGCTGCTGTCTTCTGTTTTTCCGATTCCGGTTCAAAACTTGCCGAGAGATTATGTACACTGCTTGATTTGAAAAAAGAATGCCTCCACAGACATATTCCGGATGACATTGGAGACCTGTTTGCAGAAAAAGAGGCTCTGATTTTTATTGGTGCCTGCGGTATTGCTGTCAGAATTATTGCCCCTTTTGTCAAAAGCAAGATGACTGATCCGGCTGTGATTGTCATAGATGACCAGGGACGATATGTCATTCCTGTCCTCTCAGGACATATAGGAGGTGCCAACGATATTGCAAGAAAGCTTGCATCGCTTCTTGGTGCAACTCCTGTGATAACTACAGCCACCGATGGGGCAGGAAAGTTCTCCTGCGACGCATGGGCTGTTCAGAATAACTGTGCAATCTCTTCTATGGAAGTGGCAAAAAATGTTTCTGCAGCTATTCTGAAAAATGATATCCCTGTCGCTTCAGATTATGAGCTTCCTTCGCCTCTGCCCAAGGGACTGGTCAAGGGAGAAAGCGGTGAGATAGGTATTTACATCGGAATCCATGGCAGGTCACCCTTTAAGGCTACACTGCAGCTGATTCCCCGCATTCTCACTTTAGGTATAGGATGCCGAAAAGGTACTGGAAAAGAACAACTGATGTCGGCGATTAAAACTGTGCTTGCAGATAATGATCTGGATTTCAGGGCAGTGGGAAAAATCGTATCTATAGATATAAAGAAAGATGAGGAAGGGCTTATCTCCTGTGCAAAGGCTTTATGTGCTGAGACAGCTTTCTATACAGCTGATGAACTCAGTGCAGCAGAAGGCGATTTCAGTGAATCAGAATTTGTGAGAAAGACAGTGGGAACAGGCAATGTATGCGAACGCTCCGCAGCCATTTCAGGTGGGAAAATGATTGTGAGGAAAACTGCATTGGATGGTATCACTGTGGCTGTGGCAGTAAAAGATTGGAGGGTTGAGTTTTGAGAAAACTCTATGTGGTAGGGATAGGGCCTGGAAGCTATGACGGAATGACTGTCGGTGCCGTGAAAGCCCTTGAGAAGGCAGATCTGATTGTAGGCTACACCACTTACTGTGAGCTTGTTAAGCCTTATTTCCCGGATAAAAAATTCCTTTCCACACCTATGATGCAGGAGGTGGAGCGGTGCCGTATTGCCTTGGAGCATGCCTCAGGAGGTGAGGCCACAGCAATTATCTGTTCCGGTGATGCCGGGATATATGGAATGGCTTCTCCTGTCCTTGAACTTGCAGAAGAATATAATGTAGAGATAGAGATCATAGCAGGAGTGACAGCAGCAGCCTCAGGCGGGGCATTGCTTGGCTCTCCACTTACCTGCGATTTTGCAGTTATAAGTCTGTCAGATCTTCTGACACCTATGGATGTTATTGAGAAAAGGATTGAAAAGGCGTCAGAGGCAGATCTGTGCATAGT
>CADAEX010000078.1 GCA_902787125.1 uncultured Spirochaetaceae bacterium | reverse complement strand
AAGCTTTCCTGTCTTAAGGTCCAGGCAGCCCATGAATGCAGTTATGAACATGTTGGCCTCGTTGTTCTCGCACAGCTTGCTGTTGGCCGCAGTTATAGTCGTTGCAATGTCGTTGCCCTCTGTTGCAAGACTCTTTATAAGGGTCTTGCTGGTCATCATGAACATGGCTGCAGGAATTCCCTTGCCAGATACATCTGCTATGATAAATGCCAGCTTATTCTCATCCACCAGGTAGAAGTCGTAGAAATCACCACCTACTTCCTTTGCCGCATTCATGGATGCAAAGATATCAAACTCCTTGTGGTCAGGGAATGGCGGGAATGTGTTTGGCAGCGCCGACATCTGGATAAGAGGCAAATTCGCTGTTGGAGCGGACATTGACAACCACATTAAGGTTTCCGCCTGTAATCTGGGCCAGGGAGTCATTAACCTTCTGTATCTTTTTTACAACAATATATTTTACAAGGACATAGAGTGCCACAAACTGGATGCCGAACATTATTATGCTCAAGAGCACAGTTAGATAGATTGCAACTTCGCTTGTCCTCATTGCCTCCTCCACAGGAAGCACGCCGATTATATAATAGCCCTCGGATATCACATACATACAGTAGCTGGGCTTGTCATAAACAATCTGTCTGAACAATCTGTTCTCCGGAACAGAATGCCAGTCTATCTTGAAACCTGTTGCATCAAGAGTCTTGCCCTGGTAATTTTTCCGGTCAGAAACAATAAGTCCATATTTGTCAGCAATAATAAGGCTTCCATGCTCACCCACATGGCGGTTCTTGGTTATACCGATGATCTGCTCGTCAATATCGCGCTGGAACTGCTCGGCCGCATAGCCTATCTGCATGTAGCCGCCTCTTTTAAGGGCAACCCCAGCATACTTTCGGAAAATAGATGGGTCGTAGGAGATAGGCTGATATTCCTGGACCAGTTCTTTCTGTCCTTCAAGAAGAACATTGAATTCTGCCGACTGCTTTCCGCTTCCCATGTCAAAACCTATGAATTTGGTATTGGTGCTGGCAGATATCTTTCCGTCAGGACCGATTATATCGATCTCGGCCACATTGTATTTAAGATATAATTCTTTAAGAAGACTTATGTCTATTTCAGGGACTGCATCCAGCTGATCTGCCACCTCATGGGCAATCTTAAGCATATTTGCATCGGAAGCATCGCTTATATCCTGCTGCACATCTGTTATGTTCACCGAAATAATCTTCCTGGTCTCGCCATGGCTCAGATAGGTCTGGAGCCTCCAGGAAAAAAGAGTTGTAGAGGCAAATATTATGACGACACAAGCAAAAAGCCATTTCTGGAATGAATAGGAAATAGGCTTGAGTTTTGACAGATCCTGAGTTTCCTGCTTTCCTGAAAGTATAGAAATAAGTGCAGTGGCCAGAAGGACTGATATTGAGTTGATTGCTATAAGAGGAACAGCACAGACCTTGACTACAGTGAAAGCTCTTGCCACATCATTCATATTGGTGATGAACACCATGATAATATGGAGAGTTTCCACCAGGACACCAATTGCAAAGGCTGGAAATACTGTAGGTTTCTTGTTGTCGAACAGGTATCTGCGGAAAAGGGCTGCAATAATTCCGGCGAGAATTGTGGAGATGGCACAGGCCAGTCTGGTGAACTCCCCTGCTCCCCAATAGACTGCAAACCAGCGCTCCACACCACCTATTATACCGGCAATTATTCCGGCAGGACCGCCGAAGAGAAGTCCGGCACATATAGGGGCAGTATCACGGGCATTGAGGATAAAACCGTCGAATGGAACACCGAACTCAGTGCCCATGCAGGAGATTATCCCGAAAAGTATACCTATGAACAACTCTCTCTTAAAGTAAGTGAAAGAATTGAAGAATCCCTTTTTATCAAGCATGAAGACAACAAATGAGGTAATAACTGCCAGCAGAGCGACAATAGAGACCTGAAATATAACAATCATATAAAAATTATATTATTTATAAGGAAGAATAGCAAGTTGTATCAGCGCACTTTAAGCTTGCAGAAAATGGAAACAAAGTGATTTGTGTCAAAGTGGTCATCTGCATGCTCATAGAACCCTTTTTTATAGTATGACTGGTATGAAATACCGGCAAAAAGGTTACGCAGCATCCTATGCTCATAAGAAAGCCCCATCATTATAACTGATGTGAAACCGTCAGAACCATTCTCCGGAACAGCATCATCAATAGTGTGCATGCCGCTGAACATGCCGAAGAATGACAATCTTCCGAAGCCCTCATGGCTTAAAGTCATAGCCAGCTTTATGTTCTCTCCGGTGCACAGGTCATAGGTCCTCCGCTCCTCTCCCGAAGCAGGGCTGGGAATATCGCCGTTCATGAACTTATAGTACTCGGTCCCTCCCAGCATAAGCCAGTTAAGGTGCACCTTGAAGTCAAACAAGGCATCATAAGGCAGGAAGAACCTGCTCTTGAATGTGAATCCAAGGCTGTTATCCGAATAGTTTATGACATCGGAATAGACAAAGTTATAGTGAAGGCTCACCCCTATTGTGGAGGCTGAGTTCAGACCTGTATGGACTTTCCTTGACCACAGATATCCGTCGGTGAACAGAATGGCCAGATATTTATCTTCCGATATTCCCCCCTGCAGATGGAACTCAAAGCTGTCGAAGGGAGCTTTTGTATCGTGGCCGTATGGTTTTCCGTAGACAGCATTGACACCGATTCCGAACATAAAGTGATAAAATCTGCTCAGATCCTGCTGCATCCTGTCAAATCTGGAACTTTTAATGTAGGCTCCGGCAAAGAAGACAGTATCCAATTCCTCGGTTCTATCAGGCATCACCCCCGGTTCCCATTTAAAAATGTGATAGTTGATTCCTTCAAAGGGGGCTATAAAATAGGACATCCAGCGGAAATCAGTATGCCAGCTGTCGGCAAAGAAACGGTGAAACATCTCACCTAAGGATGCACCTCCCACTGAAGTAATGATTAAGTCATTGATGGCAGGTGTCTCGCACTCGCAGAACAGCTCCCAGGGAATATTGCCGAAAACAGTGGTATAAGCCGCAGATTCCCAGAAATTAAGTCCTGCAGAGCGGGCTGTGGTAAAATAAGAAGCTCCCTGGTACGGATGGCATATCTGGTTTATGTTGTACTCATCCTGATCCCACACCCACCTGCTGGTCAGGTTGTGCTCAATATCAGACCACCCCACATGGCCATAGTTTTTCCAGGGAGTTACAAAGCGGTTGAAGCATAGAAGAAGCCCGCTCTCCATCAGCATCTCGGCTGCAGGAATCACATAATGCTTCTTCTCTTCTTCAGCCTGGACATAGAAAGACAGGAAATATAAAAGAAAAAGAAGAAAAACTTTCCTGGCTTTCAGCATGTGGCTAAAATTATATCTCCATGTTCATGGCACGGCGGACTTCATCAAGAGTGGCAACAGCCATCTCTCTGGCCCGCTTTACACCGTCCAGGAGGACACTGCGGATATAGTCAGGAGAAGCCTCAAGACGCACCCGCTCAGCTCTAAGAGGCCTAAGCTTCTCGTTAAGGGCCTCGGTAAGAGTCTTCTTGAGAAGTCCGCCACCGCCGTCACCGATCCGCTCAGCTATTGCAGCAGGATCTTCGTCGGTGCACAGGGATATAAGCATAAGAAGGTTTGCAACTTCAGGCCGGTTCACAGGATCGTAGGTGATATGCCGCTCGGCATCGGTCTTTGCCTTCTTGATAAGGTTTGCAGTCTCATCTTCTGATGCGCACAGCATTATGGCATTGCCGCGGCTTTTGGACATCTTCTGGCTGCCGTCCAGCCCCAGGATGCTTGGGGTCTTGCTCAAGAGGGCGCTCGGTTCCGGGAAAATAGGCTCTGCATTCTTGCAGAACTTCCTGTTGAACCTGCGGGCTATCTTCTGGGTAAGCTCGATATGGGGCAGCTGGTCCTTTCCCACAGGCACTACAGTACCTTTACAATAAAGAATATCGCAGGCCTGATGTATAGGATATGTAAGCATACCAGCATTGACAGTGGCAAGCTCGGACTTGGATATCTCCTCTTTGACAGTCGGGTTCCGCTCCAGTTCTGAGCTGGATACAAGAGTCAGGAACGGCAGCATAAGCTGGTTTGCCTCAGGGATATAGCTGTGCGGATAGATTATGACCTTGTCGCTCGGCTTGATTCCTGCAGCCAGATAGTCTATTACAAGCTGCTTTGTGTTCTGTGATATCTCGGAGAAAGCCTCGTGATCGGTAAGGACCTGGTAGTCTGCAATAAGGATGCAGGTTGGCACTCCCATGTTCTGCAGTCTTACACGGTTCTGCAGAGAGCCGAAGTAGTGGCCTATGTGGAGCCGGCCTGTGGGCCGGTCGCCGGTAAGCACTTTATATCGCTCCGGGTGGAGCTGTATATCAGCCTCAATTTTTTTACTGCGTTCAAGAGCTGCTTCGTAGGTTGCGCTGATTTCTTTTGATTCCATTTTATTTCTCCATTGTGTATTTGAATGCGTTAAGTGTGTTTTTCATAAGCATGGCTATGGTCATAGGACCCACTCCACCCGGAACAGGTGTTATATAGCCGGCGATGGGCAGAAGTGCATCAAAGTCGGTGTCTCCCTTAAGGATTGCCACCTTCTTT
Source organism: uncultured Spirochaetaceae bacterium (assembly GCA_902787125.1). Taxonomy (GTDB): domain Bacteria; phylum Spirochaetota; class Spirochaetia; order CADAEX01; family CADAEX01; genus CADAEX01. Next base: position 3,762 of record CADAEX010000078.1, on the reverse strand, counting down.
CCTGTCTTCTCGCTAATCTTTTCTCCCACACGGTTTACTCCTACATCTATTACGCAGGCACCGGGCTTGACCCATTCAGGCTTTATAAGCCCTGGACAGCCGGCAGCGGCCACCAGTATATCGGCCCGCCTGCAGTGGGAAGCCAGATCCTGGGTGCCGGTGTGGCATATAGTTACAGTGGCATTGGCGTTCTTTCCTTTGGCACAAAGCATGTTGGCAAGAGGCTTGCCCACCAGGTTGGAACGGCCTACAATTACAACCTCCTTCCCTTCGGTTCCCACTCCAGTGCGGGCCAGCATCTCTACAATGCCTGCCGGAGTGCATGGCGGGAACTTTGTATGCTTGCCCCCTAAAAGGAGCCGTCCTATGTTGACAGGATGGAAGCCGTCCACATCCTTGTCCGGATCTATGGCATATATAACCTTGTTCTCATCTATGTGCTTAGGCAACGGCAGCTGCACCAGGATTCCATGGATAGAGGGATCTCTGTTATATTTTTCCACTGTATCCAGAAGCTCTCTCTCAGAGCAGTCGGCAGGCAGGTTCACCTGAACCTCGTTGAAGCCCATCTCCAAGGCAGTCTTCACTTTAAGTGTGACATAGGATACAGAGGCAGGGTTCTCCCCCACCAGTATGGTCACAAGTCCTGGAACTTTACCAGTCTTTGCCTTATATTCTGCGGTCTCTGCCTTGATCTCCTCAAGGATAGCCTTGCGGATCTCAAGTCCGTTTATTATCTGCGCCTGCATATTCTCTCCTCTGCTATTGAAAGCAGCTTTCTGGCAATATCATACTTGGATGCAAAGCCAAGCTTGGTCACCTTTCCATCCTTTGTCACAGCCAGCATAGCATTTGTATCGGTTTCGAAGCCCTGTCCCGGCTTTGACACATCATTCACTGCAATCATGTCTGCATCTGCAATCTTCATTCTCTGCTTGCCATCAGAAAGCAGCTCCTTATCGCTTAAGTCGTGGAGGGCCCGGAATGCAACCATTAAGTCGTGGAGGGCCCGGAATGCAACCAGGAACACCTTGGGGAATTTCTTCTTTATTCCGTCAATGATCTTTACTGTGGGCACAAGCTCAAGAGTCAGCTTCTTGTTCTTCCGGGTGGAAATCTTCTCCCTGCTCATGACAGCCGGCTTCCAGTCCCCAACTGCGGAGGAGGCAAACATCATATCGTATTTGCCTGCAGCAAGCTCTTTTTCCACTGCCTCTTTCATCTCATCAGCAGTATTCACCCTGATGACATTGAAGCTGGAATCAGGCTCCACAGAGCCTTTCCCATAAACTACTGTCACATCCGCACCCATATTCTTGGCTGCCTGGGCCACTGCAAAGCCCATCTTGCCGGAGCTGTTATTGGTTATAACCCGCACTGGGTCTATGTATTCCACGGTACGGCCTGCAGTAATAAGTATCTTCTTTCCCTTCAGCAGAGCATTGTCTGCAAGTACAGAGAAGACAGTCTGGCAGATATCTGCATTCTCTGGAATCTTTGCCTTTCCTTCCTCAATTCTGGGCATCATCACTGTGATTCCGGCTTTCTGAAGCTTCTTTATGTTCTCAAGCACAAAAGGATGCCGGTACATAGGCTCGTGCATGGCCGGCACTATCACAACAGGAATCTTCTCCCCAAGGGCTGTGGTCACAACTGTGGTGACAGGTGTGTCGTCAATTCCTCCTGCAATCTTGCCTATAGTATTGGCTGTGGAAGGACATACCAGTATAAGGTCGGCCTTATCTTTGACATTTCCGGCCAAGGCAACATGCTCCACTGCCCCGGTCAGTTCAGTGACCGGCTTATAGCCGCAGGCCCACTCTATAAGGTCTGGTCCGATAAGCTGGCATGCGCTTCGGGTCATGACAGGATAAACTGTGGCACCATGCCGCATCAGAAGTCTTGCAACCTCGCTGGACCGGACACATGCAACACTGCCGGTTATGCAGAGCACGATGCGCTTTCCCGCCAGCTCGCTGCCGGCGGAACCGATTATATCAAAAGAAGGATGGATTCCGTATGCCATTCTTTCCTCCTCAGTCTTCGCTTACAATTCCGGCACCGCGCTTGGCAATGCTTGATACCATTACATTGACAGAGCCTTCCGGATATCCGGAGCAGAACTTCTGGGCCACCTTGATTACCTCAGGCAGCTCCTGCTTATGCAGAATAGAGAATATACCTTCGCCGAACATAGGCATGCTTGCATTGATTCCCGCAGCTGTAAAGGTGTCCAGAGCAGCCCTCACCTTATCAGAATAAAGAGCAGTCTCCTCTGCAAACATTCTGGAATACTTCAGGAACGAAGGAATATCCGGAGTCTTGCATAAAAGGCTGTGGTACTTCTCTCCCGCCTTCATGATCCGGGCTCTTATATCAGGATCAGACAGCGCTGATTTTGTGGAGAGTGGTCCGAACATAACGCACAGAGCATATAAATCCTTATCATACGGGATTGAGATTGTGGAGCCGATTCCAGGGGCACCGGCCTTTGTAAGGATACGGAAGCCGCCGAAGCTCTCTCCCATTACTGTTCCAAGCCCTGTCTTGCACCTTACCTCTGCCACATGGGCAATCTGGGCAGCCTTGATAGTGTTGAAAGGCTCTCCGTAAAGGTGATTCAGAGCCAGAACCAGACTCAGGGCCCCACCACCGCTGGTGCCGAAACCTGCCCCCTCCGGAGTTTCAATAATATGTCTTATATCAATAGGAATAGGCTTCTCTCCCAGCTCCTTGAAGAAAAGGTCCCGTACCAGATGGCTTACAGGAGCATCGTTAGGCTTGTCATTCAATGTGACTGAGCATTCATCAAAGCTTTTCCTGACCTCTATGACTGTGGTCACTCCCTTGAGAATAGAAAAACCGGCACCTAGAGAACCTGCCAGAAGCGGATCACTGCTGGCATCCTGCATATAGAATAAGCCGGTGAGGTGTCCTGGTGAAAAAGCAGCAACTTGTCTTAACATTTTTCCAACTCTATTTTTACAGATTTAATCTTATTTCCTTCAACATCCTGGATGATGAATGTCATCCCCTTATATTCTTTCTTCTCGAATTTCACCGGAATCTTGTCGAAAAGGTCGAAAACAAAGCCGCCCAGAGTGTCATAATCCTCGTGAGGAAGCTTAATCTTCAGCTCCTCGTTGAGATCCTCTATGCTTACACGGGTGTCACAAAGATATGTGGAAGGACCCACCTGAATGATATCCTCAACCTCGTCCTCGTCAAATTCGTCCTGGATCTCACCTACAATCTCCTCAAGGATATCCTCAAGGCAGATAATACCTGCCACTCCGCCGTATTCATCAACAGCAACAGCAATGTGCACCCTTTTCTTCCGAAAATCGTGGAAAAGAGCGTTGATCTTCTTGGAATCGGGGATAAAGTAGGGCTTGCGGACAATATCCTTTACCATGAAAGCCTTGTCTACAGCATTCTTATGCTTGACCAGTTCCCTCATAAGATCCTTTACATAAAGGATTCCCACAACATTGTCGATAGTCTCCTCATAAACAGGGAATCTGGAGAAACCGGACTCCGCAATCAGGTCCATGACCTCCTCCAAAGGCATATCTGTAGGGATGAAAACCACATCGGTACGGGGAACCATGATATCCTTGGCATCTTTTTCTGCCAGGTCAACCACTCCCTTGATCATCTCCTGTTCTTCCACATTCAGGTCTCTGTCCACCCCGCTGGGGTCCTCTTTACGTGTCTTAAATAAATTTTGAAAAAAACTTCCAGGTTTCAAAGCAAAACCAC
>CADAEX010000077.1 GCA_902787125.1 uncultured Spirochaetaceae bacterium | reverse complement strand
ATTGATCAACTTCTTCGTTGACCCGCTTTAGACTTCCTTCTCTTCCAATTTCACTCAAAGACCAACTCCCCTCTTAGGCGGCACCTGCCCCTCGGACAGGCTCCCGCTCTCGGGAAGCTTTTCCGTTCTACCAGATTTACAAACTTATGTCAATGTTTTTCTGGAAACTTTTTTTATTTTTTTAAATTTCTTTAATCAAGTCTTATAGTTGCACCCAGCCAGATACAGGTTGACTTCCATGTTAATTGTGGCTTTGGAAGGAGCTCAAGGCCTGGATCAAACTCAAGGAAAATCTCCAGGAAATCATCCAGCATAGGTACCTCAATAGAGATAGGAATATTGGCACCGAAAGAATTATCTCCATCCTCAAACTCAAATCTTGCAAAACCTCCAACACCTAAAGATGCAGTGAATGGTCCGGCTATAGGACGTGAATTAATCAGTGTGTATGAGGCAGAAAGGAAAAAGAACTGATGTCCTGATGTAAAATCGTAAGCTGCCTTTGCCACCCATGGATCATATGAGAAGACAAGAACAGTATTAGGATGGCCAAAACCAAGGCCGACTCTCTTTTCCTGTGCTGATGCACAGATAGGCAACAATGTAATTAACACAAATAATACAAGCAGTACTGCTATTTTCTTTCTCATTTTTTCACTCCCATAGTAATTTTATCGGCAGAAAAAAAAATAGTTTAAGGGAAGTTGAAAAGATTTTTATTTATTCAAAAGACCAGTTTTATCGATAATGGAACGGATCTCGTCGGAGTTGAGCAGTTCCTTGTTTTCATAAAGAACTTTCAGCTTATCTTTATCCTGGAAACCAGCTGCGATTGCCTTTTTAAGCTGGGCAGCACCCTGGGCAAAATTTCCGGTATGGTTCAGGCAGATATCACATTTTTTAAAATAAAGCTCTGCATTCTCGCTGTTCTTTATATTGCTGTCCTTTGTCAGGTTATAATCTATGACCACATCAGCTGTCTCAAGGAATTTAGCATAATACTCACCCTGCTCATAGGGATACAGCAGGAATCTGCTTATCTCGATATTTCCGCTGTCAAGAGATAGAGCTTTTTCTCCATACTGAACTGCTTTCTCGTAATCTCCTGTGCTGTATGAAACCTTGGCCATCTCGAAATAAAGCTGGGCATCAGAAGCAGAATCGGGGAAGACCTCCAGCTGCTGGTAAGTCTCCATTGCCTCAGGCAGATGACCTGCTTCCGCAAGGAGAGAAGCATAGTTGAACCGGGCCTCATAGTTATCCGGTTCCCGTTCCAATATCTTAAGATAGAGCTCAAAAGCTTTGTCCCGGTTCTCAAGCTTATAATAACAGTATGCCTGTGCAGAAAGGATTGTGCTGTTGTCTGGATCCTGTGCCGCCAGACCGTCCAGGACATCAAGGGCATCGCCATACCGTTCAGCCATGATATAGCTTTTAGCCAGATTGAAGTTGGCAGCTCCAAACTTCTTGTCATATTCTGCAGCCTTCAGAAAAGCCTTTGCAGCATTCTCTGCCTCCCCCAGTCTCATATATGCGTTGCCAAGATTGAAATAGACATTGGCAAATTCTTTACGGGAGGGAGCAAAGACACAAGAGGAGAGTAAACATACTATGGCAAGAATAAGAATTCTGAACCGCATAATAAAATTATATCACAGATATCATAAATTGAAAAGGATTCCGGGAGCCCCTGTATCAGAGAAGAACGAGAGCTTCACCGGATGCCCGTCCTGACAGTAGTGGAGCTGCGGCACAAGCCAGCCTGCAAAGGTTCCCCAGGCAGCTCCCACAAGTACATCGGTAAAGAAATGATTACCGGAAAAAACCCGGAGAGCGGCAACTGCGGCTGCAGCAGTAAAGGAGCCACCTGCAACCAGATATTTCTTTTTTCCTTCCGGATTCATATGGGCATAGACTGTGGAAAGGAAAGAGGCAGAGGCAAAGGCCATAGTGGCATGACCTGACATGAAGGATCTGCTGGAATCATCATCCTTAAGCAGGCTGCTCCGAGTGCCATCATAATAGCAATAAGGACGCCACCGGACAACAGCATCCTTGGTAAGCTCCTTGAAGCTGTGGGCTAAAAGCAGTGTTTCTGCATACATCACTGCCTCGGTTATTATGGTATCTTTACTCTGATGTATTGCCAGCGCAAAAGGGGCCGCCATTGTAGCTGCCAACAGTATATCGCCGGTCAGGTCAAGGCTTCGGGAATAGCTGAACATCATTGCCCGGTCCACAAAATTGATGTCGCTTTTATGAAACCGGTCAAGACCATGGTCTTTTGCAGAATCCCGGTCCTGAGTAAAATATATTGCCAGATGAGTTCCGTAGAGGACTGCGGCTCCGCCCCCTATGATGGCATCCTTCTTCCAGTCAAGCTGATAAGGAAAATCGCTGGCCGGCAGAGATGCCGCAGAAAGCAGAATCAGGGCAATAAGCAAAAGCTTTTTCATGCGTTGACTATTTTCTTTAAAAATTTCTCCGTCTCAGGAGTAGGTACACCCAGCTCATGACCGAGTTTTACAATAACACCACCAAGGGCATCCAGTTCCATGCGTCCTTTTCTGTTCTCTATATCAAGCTGAAGCGATGTCTTTGCGGCAGGGTCTATATGCTCCCCTATCCTCATGGCATAGTCTATATCATAGCTGTTAAGGGTAATCCCTTTCTTTGCTGCAACTGCAACAATTTCATTCATTATGGCAAGTGTACCCGCATTCAGTTCCGGGTCGGCCCAGACTTCGTGTATAGTCTTGCCGGTGGCACCGGTGACCAGAGCAAATGGAGAGACAAAGAGGAATTTGCGCCAGATAGGCTCGGCAGGACTCTGGTTCCAATAAAGCTTAAGTCCCATGTTCTGGAAGAAGGCCTGAATCTCCTGGCCGTCATAATCAGGCCGCTGAGGGTCTGGACCCGAATATACCTTGACTATATCTCCCTGGAGTTTGACAACACCTGGGCACTCTATCTTTGAGCTTATGTATACGCAGGAAGGGAGAACTATGCTCTTAGTTGCAATTGCCTTAATCCTGTCATAGACATCCACGCCGTTCATAAGAGGCATGATAACCGTGTCTGAATTGAGCCTTGGCTCCACCTGGCGTATTGCATCCTCAAGGTCGTAGTTCTTCACTGCCAGAAGCAGGAAATTTATATAAGGAAGCTTAAGCACACTGTCGGTGACCATCTTCGGGATACAGACAACAGGATCCTGTTTCCAGAGCTTGAGGGTTAGACCGTTGGCCTTGATAGCCTCAAGATGGGCTCCCCTGGCAATAAATGTAAGATCCCTTTTATCCCTCCAGTTGGTTGTTATGTTAAGGGCAAACATGCCGCCGAAGTAACCGCCGACACCTCCAAGTCCCATAACAACGATATTGTTATAAGCCGCACTCTTGTCTAAGTTCATTTTCATCCTTCCTTGAATAAAAGAATACAGGAATTCCGCTATTTTAACAATATGTTGATAATATAGTAAAATAAGTGATAAAATAGAAATGGAGGGGATTATGTATCTTGAACCTGGACAGAAAATAAACACAACAATTATTACTATCTCCAAGGACAGCGTGTTTTTGGATCTTAATGCAAAGAGCGAGGGGATTCTTCCGCTTGCAGATATTCAGAACGAGGATGGCACACTGACTGCCCGCGAGGGAGATTCAATAGATGTCTATTTTATCGGAACTAAAGATGGGGAGATGATGTTCACCACCCGGATAAGCGGTGATAATGCAGACCTGGCACTGCTTGAGAATGCATATAAGCACGGCACCCCTGTCGAAGGGCATGTTGAGAAAGAAATCAAGGGAGGCTTTGAGGTCACTGTAGGATCAGCCCGGGCCTTCTGTCCTTACTCCCAGATGGGATTTAAAGAGAAGAAAGAACCCAAAGAATATGTTGGCAAAAGCCTGCCCTTCCGGATCATAGAATTCAAGGAAGAGGGTCGGAACCTTCTGGTATCAAACCGTGTAATCCGGGAGGAAGAACACCAGCTTGAACTTAAGAAGCTTGAGGGAGAACTGGTTCCCGGGGCCAAAGCTATGGCAAAGGTAGTGTCCCTCCAGAATTTCGGTGCATTTGTAGAGGTGAGCGGATTCAAGGCTCTGCTCCCTATCTCCGAGGTTTCCAGGGACCGGGTGGCTGATATTGCTGACGTGCTGGCTGTTGGAGATGAGTTTGAGGTGCTGGTGCTCAAGGCCGACTGGGAACATGAGCGTATCTCCGTAAGCCGCAAGGCTCTTTTGGCAGATCCATGGGAGAACGCGGCAGAAAAATATCCTGAAGGAACTAAAATCACAGGAAAGATTGTAAGAATATCCAATTTTGGTATATTTATTGAGCTTGAAAGCGGTTTAGACGGCCTTGTTCATGTTTCAGAGCTTGAGAATATCAGACCAGGAACAAATATACAGAAATTGTATAAAATCGGCGATAAGATGTCTGTAACTATAAAAGAGGTGAACCAGGCATCCCGGCGTATCTCCCTTAAGCCTTCCTCTTCAAAGGAGCAGGATCAGGAGGCGGCAAAGTATATGCAGAGCCAGACCGACACCGAGACATATAATCCCTTTGCCCTGTTGTTAAAAAAGAAAAAATAGTATTTAATATATAATATACAATAATTTCATATAATGGAGAGAAGCGATGAGTGATAACAGAGGTTCATTCACAAGCAGGATCGGCTTTGTATTAGCTGCTGCCGGCTCTGCCGTAGGATTAGGAAACATCTGGCGGTTCCCATATCTGGCTGCCAAGAATGGTGGAGGTATATTCCTCCTTATTTACATTCTTCTTGTGCTTACAGTAGGTATTGCACTTATGACAGCCGAAATCACATTGGGCCGCAAGACAGGACTCAGTGTATGCAGTGCATTCAAGAAGCTGAACAAAAAATGGGCCTTTGTAGGCGTGCTGGGGGCCATAGTTCCGGCTATCATCCTCCCCTACTACTCTGTAATCGGCGGATGGGTCCTCAAGTACTTGGTAGTATACTGTGAAGGCTTTGGAGACACTGCGGCGGCAGACGGCTTCTTCGGCGGTTTTATCTCCAGCTCTGCCTCTCCTCTTTTCTGGTATGTTATCTTCATAGGCATAGTGACAATCATCATCATATATGGTGTGCGTAAAGGAATTGAGCGGGCCAGCAAGATCCTTATGCCTCTTCTTGTTATCCTTACTGTCATCGTAGCAATCTACTCAATCTTCCTGCCAGGTGCAGCAGCCATCTTTCCTGGTCTGGAGTGCTGGGAGCCATGAGCCAGATGTTCTACTCTCTCTCCCTGGCTATGGGTATCATGATCACCTATGGTTCCTATGTCCAGAAGCGGGAGAATATCGAAACTGCAGTCACACATATCGCTCTGTTCGACACAGCAATCGCATTCCTTGCCGGTCTTATGATAATTCCTGCTGTATTCTCATTCATGGGTCCTGAGGCTCTGAATGCAGGTCCCGGTCTTATGTTCATCACACTGCCTAAGGTATTCAAAAGCATGACAGCAGGCGGCTTCATCGGAGCAACATTCTTCATCCTGGTATTCTTTGCAGCCCTTACATCTGCAATCTCCCTCATGGAGGCAGTTGTAGCAAGCTTCCAGGACGAGTTCAAATTCTCAAGGACAAAGGCTATCATCGCAACCCTGATCATCTGTGTCGTTCTGGGTGTTCCATCATCCATGGGCAAC
>CADAEX010000076.1 GCA_902787125.1 uncultured Spirochaetaceae bacterium | reverse complement strand
ATTGGGAAAAGACAGACAGCATGACAGAATGCGAATGCGGCGACTACACATGCATGGTTGCAGTTGCAAGAAATTAATTTTATCTCTTCTTCTCTGCCTTCTGCTGGCTGGCTGTGCCACCACAGGCAGGAAGGGAAAATCTGAAGTCTCCCTTCCGGGTTTCATACCGGGGGGATGCTCCACATATCTGGCCGGCAGGGTGGATGCTCTGCCCGGCATGTTTGCAGAGATGTTTGCCAAGAACGGCATCCCTGACCAGGTCATAAGGAACACTGACCGTATCTACTGCTGCTTTGTGACTCCCGACAGGATTACTGTCTTCCTGGAGGGTGATTACAGCAAGCTCCATGCCAAGGCTTACTTGAATGCGAAAAAGCGGTACGAGAAAAGGGCGGAGAACGGCTTTGACTACTATATAGACCAGGAGACCGGAGCAGGTTTATGCCTTCCTGGCAGCAAGCTTATAATCTATACCGAGGATGACATGCAGAAGCTTCTGGCTGCCTATGACCCTGACAGCTATCTGATATCTGAGCTGGACGGTCTCTACACCCAGGATATATTTGTGTTCCGGGACAATCCGTCTATACAGGATCTGAAGCTTAAACGGCATTATCAGGTGTACCTGTGGGCCAACATCACAAGCGGTTTCTATTCCCTGGATTCTGATCTCTGCTTCTCCGGCGAGAAGGATGCAAAAGTGGCATCTCCTGTGGTGAAGCTTTTTGTCAACAACCTGATAAAGAAGATTGAGATCGGAGAATACAACACCGGCCGGCCTGTCTCTGTGAATGGAGATAAGGTGCAGATCCGGGGCATCATAGTGCCCAAGGAGAAGGGAAGTCCTGTGTTTGAATATTTTATTTCGGAGCTTAACGGAAGATGAAGACTGGAGTTGTTGATTATAAGGCTGGGAATCTGCGGAGCATACAGAATCTGCTGCAGTTCCTCAAGGCTGATTTCATAATATCTGACAAAGCTGAGGAGCTTTTTAAGTGCGACAAGCTGCTGTTTCCTGGAGTGGGTGAGGCTGCCTATGCCATGGGCCAGCTGAATGCCACCGGACTTGGAGCTATGATGAAGGATTTTGCCAAGAGCGGGAGACCGATCTTCGGAATCTGCCTTGGATGCCAGATAATCCTTGACCACTCGGAGGAGGGAGATGTGGACTGCCTTGGCCTTATTCCAGGCACAGTCAGGCGCTTTCCTTCAGGCGGCCTCAAGGTGCCTGAGATCGGATGGAACAGCTTTGACAAGGTGCAGGATCACTATCTTCTGAAGGATATTCCTGCTTCCCCTGATGTCTACTTTGTCCACTCCTATTATCCCGCTGTGGAGTCAAAGTACGGAATAGCAAGGACTGAATACATGGTTCCATTCTATTCAATCATAAGCCGGGACAATGTGGCGGCAGCTCAGTTCCACCCGGAGAAATCGGGTCCTGTGGGAATCCAGATCATGAGAAACTTTATCCAGTGCGAGGCCTGACATGCTGAAGAAAAGAATCATCATCTGCCTTGATGTCCGGGACGGAAAGACAACCAAGGGAATCAAGTTCAAAGGAAACATAGATATCGGTGACCCCGTGGAGATGGCCGAGAAATACTACCACGACGGTGTTGACGAGCTGGTGTTCTACGACATCACAGCCTCTGCCGAGAAGCGGGGCATAATGATCGATGTGGTGGAGCGGGTTGCAGAGCGGATCTTTATCCCGTTCTCTGTCGGTGGCGGTATTGCCAGCGTGGCAGACATGCGGCGTGTGCTTCTGGCCGGTGCCGAGAAGATCAGCGTCAACTCCCAGGCTGTGAAGAATCCTTCTATAATAGAAGAAGGGGCTTCCATATTCGGCCGCCAGTGCATTGTGCTGGGTATGGATGCGGCCCGTGATCCTGATATGCCTTCAGGATACAGGGTGTTCATAAACGGAGGCCGCACCGCCACGGAGCTGGATGCCCTGGCCTGGGCAAAGCAGGCAGAGAAGCTGGGGGCAGGGGAGTTTGTCCTTAACTCCATAGATGCGGACGGCACCAAGAATGGCTACGAGATTCCACTTACCAAGATGATCTCTGACAATGTGGGTGTGCCTGTGGTGGCTTCCGGCGGTGCGGGGCGTCCAGAGCATCTTGAGGATGTTTTTAAGAACGGAAATGCCGATGCGGCCCTTATTGCCTCAATGGTTCATTATGGGGATTACACAGTTCAGGGTATAAAGGAATATCTGGCTTCTGCCGGCGTTCCCATGCGGATGTGATTACTCTGCTTTCTCTTTTGCTATCTTCTGGACAAGTACCAGCTTAGGCTCTCCCGAAGGCTTGAAGCCGTGGATCTTTATCTTGCCCGGCAGCATGGTTATTTCAACTATGATTGCATCATCATTCTCGGTTATTGAGTGCTCGAACCTGTATTGGAACATGTGCTCAAGCTTTCCTTCCTTTTCCAGATGCCTGAACTCAAGTATGGATATATCTCCGAAATCATAGAGGGCGGCCAGGCCTGAATGGATTCCTTTCTCATCTGTAAGAGTGAAGTGATTCTTGGAGAAGATAAGTGTCATTGCATCATTCTCGTACTTGCCATCCAGGACAAACTGCTTCTCCTCTGCCTTTGGTGCCTTCTTCTCGCCGTATTCTGTCATCCTCTCATACCTGCCGGTCCAGATGACCTCCTCATTCTTGATTCCCTCTTCCCTTACCGAGAAATGGCATACATTCTCAGACTCAAGACGTACAGTTATGTTCATCTTGATGAATGGCACCATATCGTTGGTTCCCAGCATATACCAGGTGTTCTCCCGGACTGTCGGGCTGAACTGGGAGCAGAGATAGACCTCCTGCACTCCCTGGGCATCGTTGAACATGATTATATCGTTTGATGAGTAGTTGAAGTTGATGATGGTTGATGATCCGTCCTTCTCCTTCTTGACCCAGGCTCCGTCCAGCCTTGATTTGAACCGGTCTGCCGGTGTGTTCTGGGCAAAGGCAGTCATGCCGGACAGCAGTATGAGAAGTATGATTGAAAGGACAGACCTGAATCTGGAAATCATCATTTTAATTATATATGAACAAGTGGGAGATTTCAACCATAGACTACCGGACAGGGTAGCGGTAAAGCTTTCCAAGGTAGTTCTCCAGCACCAGCTCCTTATCCTCCTTGGATACTATGTAGTCGTACCCCAAGGTCACCTTGCCGCCCCCCACAGGCAGGTCTATGGCATACTTCGGCACTGCATAGCCCGATATGGAGCTGGTGAGGCTGTGCATTATCTCTATCCCTTTCTCCACAGGGGTGCGGAAATGGCTTATTCCCACACTCAGGTCGCACTGGAAAAGGTAGTAGGGGCGGACTCTGTGCTTCACAAGACCCAGGAACAGCTTCTTAAGAATCTCTGCATCATCATTTATCCCTTTGAGGAGCACAGTCTGGTTTCCCACCGGTATCCCGGCGTCCACCAGCTTCTCGCAGGCTGACCTTGCCTCTTCTGTAAGCTCCTTTGGATGGTTGAAGTGGGTGTTGACCCATATAGGATGGTATTTCCTGAGCATGTCGGTAAGCTCTCTGTCTATCCGCATAGGGAGCATCACCGGAACCCTGGTCCCGATACGTATCACTTCCACATGAGGAATGGCCCGTACTGCCGCTATAATCTCCTCAAGGACGCCGGTCTCAAGTATGAAGGGGTCCCCGCCGGAGATAAGGACATCCCGTATCTCCGGGGTTCCTGCTATGTAGTCCAACGCCTGCTCAAGCTGCTCTTTTGTTATGGTGCAGTCGGTGCTCCCCACCACTCTCCGGCGGGTGCAGTGCCTGCAGTAGGCGGCGCACTGCATGGTTACCAGAAGCAGAGCCCGGTCCGGGTAGCGGCGCACCACATTGGGGGCCGGGTTGTATTTTACCTCTCCAAGAGGATCATCCAAGTCGAATTCACCCCGGATCCGCTCTGCGGCAGAAGGAATCATCTGCATCCTTATGGGGCAGTGGGGGTCATCCTTGTCCATCAGCGAAGCATAGTAAGGGGTGATGGCCATGCGGAAAAGCCCCAGGTTTCTGGCTATATCAGCCTTCTCCTCCGGGGTCAGGTTTATCAGCTTTGAAAGCTCATCCACTGTTGTGATCCGGTGGGCAAGCTGCCACTTCCAGCTTTCTCTATCCTCAGCCATAGAAAGCTCCTGTGATCTCGAAAAGAGCTTCCTGCACATTGGAGTTCTTGAAGTTTATGTTCTCAAGCCTTGAGAAGACAAAGCTGGCTTTCTTTATGTTGCAGTTGCTGAAGTCTATGTTCCTGAGCTGGGCATTCAGGAAAGATGAGAAATAAAAGTCGTTGTCGCTCATGTCGCAGTTTAGGATAGTGCTGCCATTGAAGTTGGAGTGGAACACCTCGCTTGCGTTTACCTTGTTCCATTCGAATATGGAGACTGCGAAGGAGCTCTGCTTTATCTTGGCATTCCTGAAGACACAGCCCTTGAATGTGGAGAAATCGAAGAAGCACTGCCTTACTGCTGTCTCATCAAAGTTGCAGTTTATGAAGGTGCAGCCCTTGAAGAAGCAGGAGTGGAGAGCTTTTCCGCTGAAGGAGAATTCCTCGAATTCCAGTCCCTCGAAGCAGAGATCTCTTATCACCTTTTTTTCTTTTATATATTTTCTTGCCTCATCAGCTGCAGTTTCAGAATCCAGACTGTGCCTGAGACACCGGTCCGAGCCATTGAAGATGAAGTTTGAGCAATCTGGTATGCAGCAGCGCTTGAAAGAAAACATACTTCATTATATATCAGAGAATTTTTTTTTAATAGATATGGTTGAAGATGTGGAATAAAAAAAGTATCATTAGGGCATGGATAAAGGGCTTTTTACAGGAATCAATGCCACAGTCCTGACTCAGGAGAGAATGGCAGACCACACCACATTCAGGATAGGTGGTCCAGCCAGATATTTCGTAATTCCTAAGGATATATATACCCTGCAGAAGGCCAGGGAGGAGGCAATCCAAGCCGGCCTGAAGTACTTTGTCCTGGGGGGCGGCGCCAATGTGCTCTTCCCCGATGAGGGCTACGACGGTGCAGTCATCTCCACCGAGGGGCTCAACCAGATTTTCCTGGAAGCCAATGGCCTTTTACACGCCGGCTGCGGTGCTGCCATAAGCGATGTTGCCAAGTTTGCGTCCATGGCCGGCAGGGCAGGACTCCAGTTCTTCTACTCCATGCCTGGCAGCACCGGCGGGGCCATCTATATGAATGCAAGGTGCTACAACGCCTCCATCTCCGATGCCCTCAAGTCTGCGGTGTATCTGGACAGGGAAGGCAATATCTGCACCCTTGATGCCGCTGAAGGCGGCTTTGACTATAAGAAAAGCCCTTTCCAGACCAACGGCGGCATAATCCTTGAGGGCATCTTTGCCACCACCGGTGGCAATGCCGAGGC
>CADAEX010000075.1 GCA_902787125.1 uncultured Spirochaetaceae bacterium | reverse complement strand
CCCATCCCCTTGGAGATAGCCTTTATGTCTGCACCTGTCTTCTCGCACAGGACAGAAATCTCGTTTATAAAAGAAATCTTTGTGGCCAGGAAAGCGTTGCTGGCATACTTGATCAGCTCGGCAGTCTCCAGCGTGGTAGCAACCATGGGGGTCTCAAGCAGGTAAAGAGGCCGGTACAGCTCCTTGAGCACAGCCTTTGCCCTGTCGCTCTCTGCACCTATCACCACCCGGTCGGGCCGCATAAAGTCATTTATGGCAGAGCCTTCCCGCAGGAACTCCGGGTTGGAGGCCACATCAAAGTCGGCAGCAGGATTGGCCTTGCGTATAATCTCTGCCACCTCGCGGGCAGTGCCCACCGGCACAGTACTTTTATCAACAACCACAGTATAGCCTGACAAATGGGAGGCAATCTCCTCAGCAGCGGCAAAAACATAAGTCAGATCTGCATGACCGTCGCCCCTGCGGGAAGGGGTGCCTACCGCAATGAACACTGCATCGGACTCCTCCACGGCAGGAGAATAGTCCAGGGAGAAGGAAAGGCGGCCCTCCTTCACATTCCGCTTCACCAGGTCATCAAGACCAGGCTCATAAATCGGGATAATCCCCTTCTTAAGAGCCTCAATCCGCTCTGCACTCTTATCTATACAGGTGACGTTCCAGCCGAACTCTGCAAAGCAGGCGCCGGAAACCAGTCCCACATATCCAGTTCCAATAACTGCTATCTTCATTCAATCTCCTATTTCGAGCCGAACCCGGTAAGGATAGTCTTAAGTGTCTTAATTGCAATAAGGGCATCCAGCCAGAAGCCCATATATTTAATGTAGTAGAGGTCGTAGGAAAGCTTTTTCTCGGTCTCTTCCACTCCTGCGGCATATCCCTGGACCACCTGGGCCCATCCTGTTATTCCCGGAGGGGCAAGATGCCTGTATGCGTAGAAAGGAATCTCCTTCTCAAACTCCCTGGCAAAACCCACCTGCTCGGGCCGGGGACCTATTATGCTCATCTCCCCCTTGAGTACATTCACCAGCTGAGGCAGCTCGTCGATACGGAACTTCCGGAGGAAACGTCCCATAGGGATGATCCTGCTGTCGTGGGAAGATGTGAACTTGGCTCCATGAGCCTCGGACTCGGTTATCATGGTCCTGAACTTATACATCTTGAAAGGCTTGCCCTTAACCCCTACCCGCTCCTGCACAAAGAAAGCAGAACCCTTTGAGTTCAGCTTGATGATGATGAAGGCAAACAGGCAGAGCACAAGGATGACCGGGGAGAAAAGGATAATGGCGCAGCACTCGGCAAAGTGCTTTATGGCAGAATAGATCCTGGGCACCTTGAAGCCAGACACTATACCGCTTGAAAGATGGTGCAGAGATATGCGCCCTGTCACCTTCTCGTATACAGCCGCCGCATGGTAAATAGGGATATTGGAAAGACTTACATAGGCTATGAACCGCATCCACTCCGGCGGAATCTGCTCGTGGTAGTCAATGATAATGCCGTCGCATTTCTTATGGAGCTCCGGATACCTTAAGAGCTCCCACCGTCTGCTTCCCTTCTCGGCCAGCTTGAACCCCAGCCCTATAGGACATATCAGGTAGAACAGGGAGCGCGGATTGCGGTAGAGGTAGAGGCCCAGCCCGATCCAGAACACTGTAAAGAAGTAGAAAATAATGAGATATTTTCTGGAATAGTAGGTTCTTCCTATGGTGATGAAGGAAAGGAGCAGAGCCATGACCATTGTGATCACAAATATAGCAATGCTCAGCTGCTCCCGGAAGGAGAACCGCTTTATCCGCAGGGAGGCGGTACCTGCGGCAAGGAAAGCCAGAGTGGTGAGGAAAAGGAAAGTACGCCGATAGTAGTACTTCCAGAAGAAGAGATCATGATAGACTGCAAAGTTGCATATGATCAGGGTGACAAAAGCCCCGGCAACAATCCATATGAGTGCCTTGATCATGGAATTGTCTATTTTATTCCTCAACCTTCCTCTCCTTAAGATAGGCAAAAATATAAAAAACCGCTATAACCGGCAGGTAAATATTAGTCCTGTACCGGACAGCAGCTCCAGGATTTATAATTCCCTGGCCATAATGGGCAACCAGAAGCAGAAACAGCGCGTTGATTCCCAAAAGCAGCCACTGGTAAAAATCCCTGAAACAGCGGAACACACAACCTGTAAAACCGCGCATCATATATAGGAAAACCAGCACTATTATACCACTTTCCATAAAAGAAAACAAATGAAGTGGCGATTTGTAACACTCTGACCATGTAGGGCCCCAGAATGCCAGAGGCATAAGGTATGGCATCTTCCTGAAAAAATCAAACTGGGATTCAAAAACATGATTCCGGGTGGAACGGGCACTTACCCTGAACACATCCTGGGCATAGAAGGAATATTCATCCAGCCTGTAGCGGAGCAGGTACATTCCCACGGCCACTGCGGCTATCATGCCGAGAAGAAGGGCCAAATCCAATTTATAAGAAAGTTTGACATACTGCCGGAACACCACATAGGAGAAAGTTACCATAATAAAAGGGATATACTGCTTTTTCAGCACCATCACCAGATAGAGGGCAATAAAAAACAGAATACCGGGCTTGAAGGGCTTGCCCTTGAAGAACTTTATCAGTTCGGCACAGAGGATTCCCATGCCGAAGACCACCAGACACTCCTTTCCTGCAATAGATGACCAGATATTGAAGGATGGTGAATAGCACAGAAGAATAAGAATCAGATAGCTTTTCGAGGAGCTCTCCGCAGCCAGGAGAAACCGTCGTATACCCACATAGGCAATGGCAGAGCAGACACAGAAGGTAAGGGCCTCGAAACGAAGCATGGTATGAAGGGCACTGATCATAAAAACACCCAGGGCATCCTTCATGAACAGGAGCTTCCAGCCGAACTTATCCAGCATCATGGGCAAGGTGCCGTATTTCTCGAGAGGAAGCCCATAGAGGAAGGCACCCACATCCCCCAGGATAGTGAACCGTGCAATGACAAACTTTGCCAGGAACGCCATGAGGATCCGATAGAAGAAGAGGCCTGTTATAAGCAGTGAAGTTATATCTTTTTTCCTGTTCAAATCTTTACCTTGCTAAAATATAGTAAATATTGTTATAATAGACAAGAAAAGCAGGTTTTTATGCCAATTATCAAACTGGAGAATGTAAGAAAGTCTTATCACCTGGGAAAAACTTTGGTACCAGCTATCAAAGGGGTTTCCTTCAGCATTGACGAAGGGGACTTTGTCTCAATCATAGGCCCTTCGGGATCAGGCAAATCCACCATTCTGAACATGATAGGCTGTATCGATGTCCCCACCCAGGGAAAAGTGATAATCAACGGCCAGGAGACTTCGGGTCTCTCGGACCGGGAGATCACAGCTCTCCGCCATGATGTCATAGGCTTTATATTCCAGTCCTTCAACCTGCTTCCTGTCCTGAATGTGTACGAGAACATCGAATTCCCTTTCCTTATGGGGAAAAACAAGTTCACTCCCCAGGAAAAGCAGGAGCACAAGGAATACATCAACTCCCTTATTGAGGCTGTGGGGCTTACCAGATGGACAACCCATAAGCCGGCAGAGCTTTCGGGGGGTCAGCGGCAGCGTGTGGCTATAGCCAGAGCCCTGGCAACAAAGCCCAAGGTGGTACTGGCAGACGAGCCTACTGCAAACCTGGACAGCAAGACAGGGGAAGATATCATAGCTCTTATGAAGAAAATCAACAAAGAGCTTAAGACCACATTCATATTCTCCACCCACGACCACAACATCTTCTCTATCGCAGACCATGTGATCCGCCTCAAGGACGGTCTGGTGGCAGAGGATTTCAGGCAGCACGCCAACTGATATCAGAATCCGGCAGACAATTCCACAAATAATGTAAAGGCAAGTTTACTGTCAATCGGGAATTCCTCGTAGAAGTCCTTGTCCAGCTCCTTGTCGCCGTACTGCCATGGAACTGCGGCATGAATCTTCACATGCTTCCATGGTGAAATGGAGAAACCGCCTATGAACTGTCCTGCCTCATCAGTTATAGAATGGAGCCACTTGAAACTCATTCCTATAGGAGAACCGAACAGGTTATTAAAATCGGAGGCAAGACCTACGCAGTGGTCTATGTCATCCTCTATACGGCCGTCATAGTAGTATTCTCCATAGATTTTGATTTTATCCCACTCCTTGTAGAAGCCGGCCAGAGCCTCGTGGGTTATATCTCCCTCTTCGGAGCGGTTCAGCACATAGTCTGCAAACAGATCAGTACCCAAGACAACTGTCTTGACTGAACCGGAATACTTCTGACCATCCAGATCGTTATAAAGCATAGCAACAGAGAAATTTATAGGGCCGAGGGTCTTGTCGGCATGGCCTGCAAAGGAGAGGTCCCCCTTATGAAGTCTGTTATCTTTAGGGCTTTCCGGCCGTTTTTTATACAAAGAAACAAAGGAAACACCATCCAGTACATTGGGCATAGTCATACGGAAGGCAGTGCCATCCTCGGCATCTTCCATAAAGTTGGCAGGGCGGAAAAGCCTTCCCTGTCCCCAGGTCATTTTGAATTTACCCAGCCGGAAGAAGGATTTGTCCAGCCAGTTATAGTCGCAGTAAAGCTCATCAAAGTAAAGCATGGACCAGACGTCGCTGCCGTTATCGGAATCCATTTCAGTCTTAAGCCTTCCAAAGATCCGGATAGTCGGATCAGGCCGGGCATCGAAGGAGATAGTGGCCTTGGCATAGGCACCTGCCAATTTTTTGGGATAGCCGTCAAAAGGCTCATCAGTCCAGCCGAAACCGCCACCCGCTCTGACAACAAAGTCGCCGCTTACAACTATCTTCTTGCTCTCCTCGAACTGATTCCGGTAGTCAATATCTGCAGGCTGCTCTACAACGATATCCTCTGCAGGATCTTCAAATATGGAGTCAAAATCCTCGTCATAGGGAGTTTCATCTGCCTCCGGAGTCTCGCTGTCCCGGGAAACTTCGAACTCGGCAGCATCAGCTTTCTCGGGCTGCCAGATCAAAAGCTGACAGAACAGAAGAGATATGAGGAACAGAAAAAATAAAATGTTCTTATTTAGTGTTAACTCTCTCAAGATATTCTTTAGTATACAGGGAATCCGGCTGTTTGTTAAGGGACGGATTCTTTATATCCACAGTGGTCCGCTCGTATTCAGTCTTATCCCCCACCTTGCGGAACACCAGATGATCCTGGATTATGATTTTTGCAGGAACCCAGCGTTTACCAACTTTCTGGTAGCTCGGGAAGGCAGAGGTTCTCATAAGCTGGCCGGAGAGACTGTAGTCCTCAAGCTTGCGGACCAGATTATCCTCAGACACCCATATCTTCACCTTTGGGAAGGAGACACTTTTAGTAATAGCCTCAAGATCAAATACTGTGCAGTTGAACTTGCCCAGCTTCTCCTGCTTTACGCTGCTGATCTTATAGTTTTCGGCATAGTTGGAGCCAGTGAAGTC
>CADAEX010000074.1 GCA_902787125.1 uncultured Spirochaetaceae bacterium | reverse complement strand
GCAAAATTTCTTGACCACCTTTTCAAGATGCCGGTTGATTTCTTTGTCCAGCGTATGCCTGGAGAGATATGCAACAGAATTCTGGCCAATGATTCAGTAGCCACCCTTATTTCCACAAAGCTTACCGGCGTGGTCATAAATCTTTTCTGTGTCATCTTCTATGTAATCATAATGCTGTGCTACGATGTCTCCCTGACCCTGTTATGTGTTTCGGTGCTGGCTCTTAACTTCCTTATTCTTCATTTTACTCAAGAGCCCCTTAAAAATGGTACTTTCAAGGCTCAGATGGAGATGGGAAAACTGTACGGCTATACCATGAACGGCATAAGTCTTATCGAGACCCTGAAGGCATCGGGACTGGAGAATGACTTTTTCCAAAGCTGGGCAGGACAGCAGGCAAAAGTGGTGCTGCAGAACCAGAAGATGGCACGCATCTCTTTTATAGTGTCCCAGATTCCTAAGACACTGACCAGCATACTGTCCCTTCTGGTGCTGGCTGTCGGAGCTCTCCGGGTAATTGAGGAAGATATGACTATCGGTATGCTGGTGGCATTCCAGGCCCTGGAGATGAATTTTATCACACCAGTGAATGAGCTTATGGAGATGGTCAAGGAAGTGCAGACAGGGCAGGCTGATATGCAGCGGCTTGATGATGTCATGGAATATCCTGCGATACACCGCTATAAAGAAGATAATACAAAGACCACACGGAAACTGGAGGGGTATGTCTCCCTCAGGAATGTGACATTCGGCTATGACCGTCTTTCTCCTCCGTTCATAGAAGGGCTTAATCTGGAGCTGAAGCCTGGTGCCCGCATTGCATTGGTTGGCGGTTCCGGTTCGGGAAAATCCACAGTCGGTAAGCTGGTAAGCTCTCTGTTCCTCCCCTGGAGCGGCGAAGTTCTTTTTGACGGCAAGCCTCTTTCGCAGATACCCCGGGCTCAGTTTGTAAGCTCAGTTGCTGTGGTGGATCAGGATGTTTTCCTGTTCGAAGGGACAGTGAGGGACAACCTGACCATGTGGGGTGGTAAGAATACTGATGAATTTGCTTATATCCAGGCAGCCAAGGATGCCTGTATACATGATGAGATTGTAACCCGGCAGGGTGGTTACTTCAGCCTGGTGGAGGAGGGTGGAAAAAACTACTCCGGCGGACAGCGGCAGCGGCTTGAGATAGCCCGTGCGCTGGTAGGTAACCCGCGCATACTGGTGCTGGACGAGGCCACCAGTGCTCTTGACCCGGTTACAGAGCAGATTGTGGATGAGAATATACGCCGCCGGGGCTGCACCTGTATTATTATAGCACACAGGCTCAGCACCATCCGGGACAGCGATGAGATTCTGGTGCTGGACAATGGAAAGGTTGCCCAGCGTGGTACACATGACCAGCTGGTAGCGGTCGATGGTCTCTATAGAGATCTGATAAAGACAATGTAGGCAGGGTGAGTATGGAGAATAGAATTACTTTACATAACGGCACTCTGTTTGAGCTTTCCGGGGGCAGTCAGTTCTACCGTGTTCTGCAGGGTACAGTATACCTTTTTGCAGTGGAGCACCTTAAGTCGGGAATAGACAGTGCCCGTACCGAGATAGCCACATATAAGGAAGGGGATATAATCCTTTCCCTTCCATCGGTGAGAGCTGTCCGGTTTGTTCTTGCCGGAACTCTTAAATCTCAGATTGAGCCGGTAGGAATAGAAATATTTGATGGCCCGGATGGGGATGAGCTTCTTACCCGGACCCTTGCATCTGTGTCGGTGCTGCTCCGGCGTGGTTTGAGCCAGAAGGTCTCTTTCCCCGAAGTCCTGGAAGCAGAGGACAGGGAAGCTGCGGTAAAGGAGTTTGCCGATTCCCTTGCCGATGATCTGTACGCAATCCGTGCCGCAGACACATATGACGAGGAGCTTTTCTTTACCCAGCGGCAGACTGATGCAGATAATGCATATGATCTTTCCCTCAAGGAAATTGAATCGGTGCTGGATGAGGGTAAAACCTTTGGCAACCTGACAGAAGATGCATCTGCAATAGTGCAGGTGGCTCAACTGGTGGCACAGTTTGATGATATTGTGCTTAAGCCGCTCATGGAGAAAAGCTATACAGACAGGGATGCTCTTTCCGAACTGGCTAAAGACAACAATGTCCGCATCAGAACTCTTGACCTTAAGGAAGGCTGGTGGAAAACCGACAGTGGCGCCATATTCGGATATTATAGGGACAAAAAGCTGGAACCAGCTGCTCTGCTGCCTGAGAAAAACGGTGGATACATATGTGTCATTCCTCAGCTTGATAAGCGGTTTAAGATAACCTCAGAGAATGCTCATCTTATACATCGCATAGCAACTATGTTCTACAAACCTTTGGGAACATCTCAGTTGTCCCTTAAGGATCTGCTCAAATTTGCCTTCTCTGGCCGCAAGATGTCACGGGATATAATGTTGTTTGTTGTACTAGGGCTCCTGAGTTCTGTAGTGGGGCTGCTTGTTCCTATTCTTACCAAGATGTTTGTCGATTCCGCTATTCCACAGTCTGCATCAAATCTTGTGATTCATCTGACATTCCTTGTGCTCCTGTGCATCATCTCTGCCGGTATATTCGATATTATAAAAGTGCTGGCTATAACCCGGGTAGGCACAAGAGAAGATTTCCTCCTCCAGTCCTCTATCATGGACCGGCTTCTTAAGCTTCCGGTCATCTTCTTCAAGCATTATGCTGCCGGAAATCTGGCTCAGAAGGTTCTTACTGTCACCATGATAAGTGCCCTTGTTTTCGGTACCGTTTTATTGAGTTTCATGACCTTTATATTTGCTTTAGTATATCTTGTCCAGCTTTTCCACTACAGCCGCTATCTTGTCAAATGGGCAGCTCTGTTTGCTGTTATTCCTATAGTTGTGACATTTTTTCTTGCATTCTTCAAGCTTAACTGGAACAAGAAGATTATTCCTCTTACCAGTAAGATATCGGGTACCTTGTTCCAGATTGTCTCTGGAGTGAACAAGCTTATGCTGACAGCTTCCGAAAAACGGGCTTTCTCGCTATGGGCACGGCTTTTCTCTAAACAGCAGACATATGTCAGCAAGGCCAGCAACTCAGATATTGTATTCACCACAATGAATGCGGTCTATCCACTTTTTGTGACAATCTGCATGTATGCACTTTTCATGAATGCCCTTAAGACAGGCAAGATGGACATGCTGTCCACCGGTAGTTTCCTGGCGTTCATGGCTGCATTCATTGCATTCCAGACTGCTCTTTCCGCAACCTCCATGACCTTGATGCAGTCCATCATGATTATTCCAATGTATAAGGAAATAAAAGTTATTCTGGACGCCATTCCCGAGGTGCAGGAGGCAAAACCGGCAATAACAAAATGCACTGGATCCATAGAGCTTAGCCATGTAAGTTTCCGTTATGATCCCAATATGCCTCTCCTGCTGGATGATATATCCATGAAGATCACACCGGGAGAATTTATAGCCATAGTTGGAGAATCCGGCTGCGGCAAATCTACCCTTATGCGTATTCTGCTGGGGTTCGAGAAGCCTGAATCTGGTTCTGTATTCTATGATAACCAGGATCTGGCCTCCTTTGATGCCGGCAGTATCCGCCGCAAAATGGGAGTAGTTCTGCAGAACAGCGGTGTCATGCAGGGTTCTATTTATTCCAACATTGTAGGAGGTTCTCCGCTTCCAATGGAGGATGCTTGGAAAGCTGCCGAGGCGGTAGGCCTTGCAGATGTCATCAGGGAACTGCCTATGGGAATGCAGACTGTAGTTACTGCAGGCGGCGGTACCTTCTCAGGAGGGCAGCGGCAACGCCTTGTCATAGCCCGGGCTATAGTCCATAACCCAAGTATCCTTATTCTGGACGAGGCAACAAGTGCCCTGGACAATCTGACTCAGGCCCAGGTGAAGGAGAGCCTTGAGGCTCTTAATGTAACCAGGATTGTTGTGGCTCACCGTCTGAGTACTATTATAAATGCAGACCGTATCTATGTGCTTAACCACGGGCATATAGAGGAGAGTGGAACATACGATGAGCTTATGAAGAAAGGTGGATTCTTCGCAGAGCTGGCAAAGCGTCAGCAGGCATAGGAGAGAGAGGAGTTTGACCATGAAGAAAAGATTGCTGCTTGCACTGGTTATTGTACTGGCTGTGCTGGCATCCTGCGCAAAAAGTGATAATTACCCATATAAGAGGTTTGTTGCCTCAGAACGCCTTCTGAAGAAAGAACACCGTATAAAGATCGCAGCATCAGGAGCCTGGGATAAGCATGTGAATCATCTTATGGAAGGAATCCAGCTGGCACAGGAGGAGATTAATGCAGCCGGTGGTGTACTGGGTGCAAATGTAGATATTATCTTTGTTGATGATGAGAATATGCTCTTCACTGGAAACCTTGCGGCATATCAGATTGCTTCAGATCAGCAGATATGTGCTGTTTTAGGACATACATACTCTTCAATCTCAATTCCCAACTCCATAATCTATCATTTCTATGGACTTCTGATGTTCAGCCCAGCTTCCACCCAGCCCACCTTGACGCAACAGGGACTGCCTTATTTGTTCCGGAACGTTTTTGACGACAATTCAGCTGCAATAAGGGCAGCGCAGTTCTGTGCCAAAAAAGGTTGGAAACGTATTCTTATCTATTATCTTAACAACTCCTTCGGAGAAGGGGCTGCCAACGCATTTGAGCTTAATTTCGGAAAAATATCCCAGGATTGTATTATTCAGGACCGGGTCAGCTATGAAACAGCGAATACTACAAATGACCATGTTCAGGTTGCCAAGAAATGGCTCGGAGATTACGAGTTTGATGCTGTGTTTGTAGCAGGTGTCAATCCAGATATCCATGAGATTGTTCCTGCTTTCAGGAGTATGGGGATTACCCAGCCTATCATTGACTTTGGAGAGTTTGACTACCCGCTGTTTTTCCAGCAACCTGGAAACCAGGATGAGGACAATGTGTACACTGTCTCTCCATTTGATTTTAATACAAAGAATCCGAATTATACTGCATTCAGGGAAGCATATAAAGCTAAATATGGTGTAGAGCCTGATATGGAAGCCCTTCATGGGTATGACGCTCTCAAAGTTCTTGCTAAAGCTATGAAAATTGCAAAATCTATCCACCCACGGGATGTTGCAAAGGTACTGCATTCTGACGTAGCGTGGGATGAGGGGGCTGGCCCATACCGTTTTGATGCCAACGGTGATATTACCGACTGTATGCTTTACGTGAAGAAGGCCGATAATGGGGTCTTCAGGGTTATAGAATAGGTGAATGGAATGAAAAGAACAGCAGTACTGATTCTAGTATTGATTATCTCTCTTCCGGTTGCACTTTCTGCACAGGAGCAGAGTGTATTGCCTCCTTTAAGCCTTGATGATGCCCTTAAGACTGCCATTGAATCAAGTTATATCATACAGCTTAAGCAGGCGGCGGTACAGGAAGCCCATGGAAGACTTCGGTTGGCCAAGGGCGGTGCTGATGTCACAATAGGGGCAGATGCCAGCTACAGCGTGCAGAATAATCCCTACGGCGACGACCCTTATTATGGT
>CADAEX010000073.1 GCA_902787125.1 uncultured Spirochaetaceae bacterium | reverse complement strand
TCCATCTGTACCACTTTGCCGAATTCCTTTGATTCAATGAGTGTGTATTCCCGGCAGTTCTGGGCAAAGACAGGGAATGTTTCCAATGCTGTCGGGCGTACAGTATGCAGTATTCCCGGGATAAAGATATTAGGCCCTTTGGGTCCCGAGACAGGGTAGGCATACCTGTGGTAATTGTCCACGCAGAGCCGGAATACCAGGCACCATCCTCCGGAATATTCTGCGGCCAGCTCTTTGTCCTTCAGCAGGGAGGCAATTGTGTAGACCGACTGTTTTATAGGTATTACAGTTCCTTCATCATTTATAGGGTAGACTGAGAGAAGTCCATCACATGGGGCGCACAGATGATCCGGATTCATATCGAAAGGGCGCTTTCCATCTTTAATCCGTCGTCTGAAGAACTGGTTGAAGGTTTTTATTCCGTCAAGCTCATAGTCGTCGCAATTTATGTTGTTCTTTTTTACAAAACCTTTTATAAGGAATGACGACAGAGGGGAATCCATGAATGCGCCGCATATTTTAGAGACAGTCCTGGAAGCAAGAAGCTTGAGGACACATCTTCCTGCAGCAGTTTTATATAAGAAAGTGAGCCCGTCCATAGCACTCCGGAAAGAATAATCAGCGGTTTTTCAGGAAGATGAATATAAGACCCAGGACAATAGCCTCTGCCGCACCGAAGGCTATCATCATAAGAACATCTTTTGTAGTCGGTTTTTTAACTCTGATATCCGATATGTACAGAATGCCCATTATAGCCATGAGAGCCCAGTAGAGGAAAGTGAAGTCCATGCTGAACACAATGTGGCACAGAAGCACAGTGGGGAACACCAGGGCGGCGCTTGTCACAGGAAGGCCGTGGAAATATCGCGGTCCTTTGTCGTCGGTCTCCTCCCGCTCCTCCTCCAGAACGTTGAAGAATGCCAAACGTATCATGGCTGCAAGGGTATAGAGTATTGCAGTCACGGTGAAGGCAATCTTGATACCCATGGCCCGTTCAGTTATCTTCATGAAGAAAATGGTGCTGGGCAGAGTCTCGTAGTAGATGCTGCTCCTCATCATTGCAATGCCTATACATGCTGGAAGAACTCCGAAGGCAATCAGGTCAGAGAGGGAATCAATCTGGATTCCGAATTTCTTCATCCGGCTGGTCCTGTTTTTCTTGGTCCTTGCCACCTTGCCGTCAAAGGCATCGCAAAGTCCGCAGAACAGCAGGAAAAGCATTCCGATATATGGGTGGCCTATGTTGTTAAGGCAAAAGATGATTCCGCATGTGCCCGATAACATAGAAAGATATGTAAGGATTACTGTATAGTCATAAAATCCTATCATTGATTAACCTCGCTTTTCCGTCTGCGCTGTATAAACTGGATGAATATATATCCTAATATTACTATAAAAAGTGTTACTATGCTACAGATATAGAAAGAAATTCCTCGGCTTGCCACGGCCAGCCCCACAGCCATCTTATCTGTCATCAGCATGGAATAGCCGAAGAACATGATGAATTCAGAGATTCCGACAGCACCTGGTATAGGGATGAAGTTGGATCCCACCACCACATAGCACTGTATGATGAATATCATAAGGCCGTTGGAATAGTCGCCATGAAGTGCAAAATATACAAAGACTGGAACCAGGATCTGGCTTGCCCGCTGCAGAAGGTTGAGTAAGAAAGTCTTGCGGTAGAGACCTTTCGCTCCGGAAAGCTCCTTGACACACAAGTTGTATTTTTCCATTCCCTTGGTGAACCGGGTCTCCAGCTTTTCTGCCAGATGCTTGAAATGGAACTTGCGGAACAGATAGAAGATGACGCTTCCGGCTTTCAGGAGGACTGCTTTTTTCTTAAGGAGGATAATGAAGCAGAGGGTCAGGAGAACCATGGAGAAAATGCCGAACAGAATCATAACCTTGCAGGAGAGCGGGAACTGGAAGAAGATGCCGGGGAAGAAGATTACAGAAAGAAGGCCCAGGGTTATGATAGCCAGGGTATACATAGTCAGGTTGAGGATGAGGGCTGCTGTCACCACCTCGGCAGGAAGGCCGTCGATATACATGAAATAGGCGCTGGCAGGCTGCCCGCCGGTGGCCGATGGTGTTATGGAGGAGAAGTAGATGTCGGCAGAGGCGTAGAGGAAGCCTTTCCTATGCTTTACAGGATAGCCCAGGGAACGGGTTATAAGTATAAGCGACTTTCCCTCGAACCAGATGAAAAGGAGCATGCAGACAACAGCAGGAATAAGCCACAGCATGTTGGCATTCCGTATTGCCTCTATAAAAGCCGGGACCGAAAGACTGCTCTTCTCAAAGCAGATATACATGGTGAGGATTGAGAGGATCAATGTTACGATGGTCCAGAACAGCTCTTTTTTCATAACGTTATAATATTATATCGGCAGAAAAAGAGTATAAATAACTGATTTTTAGCGGAGAGATTCGTACCAGCGGTTCTGATGGTCCTGGATTTTGGAGAATGGTACTGTTTCTCCGATATATGGGGTGATGACCTTGATGCCGCTTTCCCCGGCAGCTTTGACCACCCGCTGGACGCTGTCGTCCCAGGGGTGCCGTGCCAGCCTGAAGGTGCCCCAGTGGATGGGGACGACATGCTCTGCACCCAGGGCCTTGGCGGCATCGAAGGATTCTTCCGGCTTCATGTGCACCGCCGGCCAGCGGATGTCGTACTGCCCCGCCTCTATGAAGGCCAGGTCAAAGCTGCCGTACTTTGCCCCTATGCGTTGGAAGTGGTCATCCCAGCCGCTGTCGCCGCTCTCAAAGATTCTGTATTTACCGCCGGACAGCACCCAGGAGGCCCACAGGGTCTCGAAACGGTCGGAAAGGGACCTGCCGGAAAAGTGGCGGGCAGGGGTGCAGGCTATATCGATGCCCTCCAGCCGGATTTCCTCCCACCAGGCCATATTGATGATCTTTTCCGCCTCTACACCGAACTTTTTCAGACGTCTTTCCACCCCAAGGGGACACACATATTTTTTGACCTTGGAATCCATCTTTTTTATTGCATTTTTATCCAGATGGTCATAGTGGTCATGGGATATGATAAGTA
This sequence comes from uncultured Spirochaetaceae bacterium, assembly GCA_902787125.1. Classification (GTDB taxonomy): domain Bacteria; phylum Spirochaetota; class Spirochaetia; order CADAEX01; family CADAEX01; genus CADAEX01. Next base: position 2,542 of record CADAEX010000073.1, on the reverse strand, counting down.
TGTCGATTTCCGGCAGGTCGGATATAGAGCAGGGAGGCGGGGTGAACCGCTTGGGTCCTGCAAACTGCACCGGCGAGGAGCGTCTGCTGAAAACCGGGTCAAAAAGGATGTTTTTACCATCCATCTGCAGGAGCAGGCTGGAGTGTCCGAACCAGGTGAAGAACAGTTCTCCTCCTGCGGTGTCACCGGTGAAATCAGGTGTTTTGAGGGGGAGCCTGCTTTCCGGTATGACCTCTTTGTCTGAAAGAGCCCAGACAGGGGCATCTTTCGGGATATCTTTCAGCAGTATGAACTCGTGTTCATTGTGGAAAATCTTTCCGTCGTAATTGGGGGCCCGTGATGCATAATCTGTCGGGGCAGAGAATACCAGCCGGGGCAACAGCAGAAGCCATGTCATAAACAGTAAATGCTTTTTTCTCATGTCACCCACCTTCATGATTTTTTTCAAAAAAACCCTGTGCCATTGCTGACACAGGGAACATATCTTTAAAGGAGAATTGAAAAATCAGAATTTAGGAAGTGCGTCAAAGCCTCTCTTCAGGTCTGCGTCGGTAGGGATGTAGTCGCTCATCTGACCGTCGTTGTACTTCTGGTAAGCAACCAGGTCGAAGTAACCGGTTCCTGTAAGACCGAATACGATAGTCTTCTCCTCGCCAGTCTTCTTGCACTTGAGAGCCTCGTCAATTGCTACGCGGATAGCATGGGCACTTTCCGGTGCAGGAAGGATTCCCTCGATCCGTGCAAACTGCTCTGCAGCCTGGAATACTGATGTCTGCTCAACAGCTCTTGCTTCCATAAGCTTGTCATCATACAGCTGGGAAAGAACAGAGCTCATTCCGTGGTACCGGAGTCCGCCTGCATGATTTGCAGATGGGATGAACTCGGAGCCCAGTGTGTACATCTTTGCAAGTGGACATACATGGCCTGTGTCGCAGAAGTCGTATGCATATACGCCTCTTGTGAAGCTTGGGCATGATGCAGGCTCTACAGCAATGATCTGATAGTCTGCCTCGCCCCGGATCTTTCTTCCCATGAATGGAGAGATGAGACCTCCAAGGTTGGAGCCGCCACCGGCACATCCGATGATCATATCAGGCTTAACGCCATATTTATCCAGTGCTGTCATTGTCTCAAGTCCGATTACTGACTGGTGCAGAAGTACCTGGGCAAGAACGCTTCCAAGCACGTAGCGGTAGCCTTCCTGAGTTGTTGCAGCCTCTACGGCCTCGGAAATGGCGCATCCCAGGCTTCCTGTTGTACCGGGGAACTGCTTCAGGATTGCCCGTCCTACATTGGTTGTATCGGATGGAGAAGGGGTGACCTTTGCTCCGTATGTCCGCATAACTTCCCGGCGGAACGGCTTCTGCTCGTAGGAAACCTTTACCATATAGACCTGACAGTCCAGACCGAAATATGAACATGCCATGGAAAGAGCTGTTCCCCACTGACCTGCTCCTGTCTCGGTGGTCACACCCTTGAGACCCTGCTTCTTTGCATAGTAGGCCTGGGCGATGGCGGAGTTCAGCTTATGGCTTCCCGAGGTGTTGTTTCCCTCGAATTTATAGTAGATCTTTGCAGGGGTTCCCAGCTGCTTTTCAAGGCAGTAAGCTCTTACTAATGGGGATGGCCGGTACATCTTGTAGAAGTTCCGGATTTCCTCTGGAATCTCGATATATGGAGTCTTGTCATCCAGCTCCTGCTTTGCCAGCTCCTCACAGAAGATAGGGGTAAGCTCCTCCAGCTTCAGGGGCTGATGTGTGCCCGGGTGGAGCAGGGGTGCCGGCTTATTCTTCATATCAGCACGGAGATTATACCAGCTCTTTGGCAACTCACTCTCTGAAAGATAGATTTTATAAGGGATTTCATTTTTGCTCATAAGACTCTATAACCTCCTTGTTCTTATGGATAGAAACACAATAGCATCTTTTGTTTCTATGTGCAAGAACAAATTGAAAAATTTATTAAACTTTTTTATAAATCGTTATGCAATAAGGAGAAAATAAAAAAGGCAGAGCAGAGCCCTGCCTTGAAGAATGTTTTTATTAAGTAAATCACTGCTTTTTATAAATCAGTTTTGCATGAATATCTGGGTTTTGGTCAACATCAGTCATGGTGTTTCCATCGGCAGAGAGCGTGGTTTTTTCTGTCTCATCAATATTTTTGGTTTGTCCGGTTATATTATCTTTCTCTTTAGTAGCATGCATACTTAGTGTCTGCCCGCTCTGGCTCCATGTTCCTGTAAACTGGGAATTTCCGATCTCCATGCCACCCATTTTTATTTCTTCTGTTGATGTGAATGACTTATTATCATTCAGGAAAATTGTCACATATATTTCAATCAGTGTTCCGCCTTCCTTAAACTTAATTCCCTTTCCGGACACACGGGAAAAATCTGTGATACCTGTATGTGGATTTATATCATAAACAACAAACTTTTTGCCTGATCCTTTGGTAATTTCTTCAAATTCAGAATTAAATGAATCGCTGCTGCCGCCGCCACCGCCGCTATCGCATCCAGTCATAAACACTAAAAGGCACAGGG
>CADAEX010000072.1 GCA_902787125.1 uncultured Spirochaetaceae bacterium | reverse complement strand
AACCATATATTGGCAGGGTTTATGCCCCACCGTTTAAGCACCTGGTAGTCGAACTTGAAGTTCTGCCCCACCAGTTTCAAGGAAGGATCTTCCAGGATCTGCCGCAGTTTGTTCTTTACTATTTCCTCCGGGATAAATGTCTGTCCCTCTGCCTGGAGAGGTATATAGAAGCCCTCTTCCGCCTTTACAGAAATAGAGAAGCCTACCGGCCTGTTTGATACAAAGTCCAGGCTATCGGTCTCTGAATCAAAGGCGTAAAGCCCGGCCTCCTTAACCCTGGCAATAAGTTCATCCAACTGATGTAACTGGGTTATTGCGGTGTAGGTGCCTTTCTTTGCTGCCGGCTTAGTCTCTTCTGCCGTCAGTCCAAGAGTGCCTTCCCCGGAGTCTTGGGCAAACAGGCCGCCGGTCGGGACACCAGCTTTCTCCTCCAGCCACTTGATGGCACTTTTGATTCCTTCCTCCTTAAGGAGTGGAACTGCTGCCGAGTAGTCCAGATGGGCTGTTGAGAAGTCATCCAGGCACTGCTCCAGAGGCACATCGGTGCACAGCTGCACCAGCCTGCGGCTTAAGAGACAATCCTCTCTGCCTGCCTCCAGCTTAGTCTTGCTGGCTCCTTTGATATTCTCTATATTTTCATAGATGCTGTCGATGTTCCCATAGGCCTGGAGAAGGTTCACAGCTCCCTTGGGGCCGATCCCCTTTACTCCCGGTATGTTGTCTGCAGTGTCGCCGCAGATGGAAAGGTAGTCCAGTATCTGTTCAGGCCATACCCCCCACTCCTTGAATACACCTTCCCGGTCCATCTCATTGTAGTCATCCTTGCCGTAGCGGATCACTTTTATGTTGTCGTTCACCAGCTGGAGAAGGTCCTTGTCTCCTGTGATTATGCGGCATTGGGAGTCTTCTTCCTGGCACTTTTTTGCATAGGTGGCAATTATATCGTCAGCTTCATAGCCGTTCATTCTTATAGCTGCAATTCCCAGGGCCTTGAGTATAGCCTCGATACGTGGAATCTGGGCATGGAGATCCTCTGGGGTCTTATCCCGGGTAGCCTTGTATTCAGGATACATCTGGTGGCGGAAGGTGGGGGTCAGAGAATCGAGGGTCACCAGGAAATATTCTGGATTGTAACGGTCAAACAGGCTGAAAAGGGTGCGGAAAAAACCGAATATGGCAGAGCTGTTCTCTCCCTTTGGATTCATCATAGGATTCCTGATGAAGGCAAAGTAGGATTTATAGATCAGGCTGTAGCCGTCAAGGATAAAATAGGTTTTCATGGGACCTCCATCTTCAATTATATTCTATATTATATTTTTTTTCACGATATTTGATTGATATAATGCACTTTTTAGTCTATGCTGACAAAAAAGGAGAAAAAAGTGAAAACTTCATCTAAAATTCTTATCTGCGCACTGGTTCTTTTACTTTGCGCAGCTTTCGCATTTGCTGGTGGAAAAAAAGAGGCATCCAGCTCAGATAAGGCATATGTTGCCGGAAAAGGAACACTGGTGGTGGGAATCACAGATTTCGCACCAATGGACTACAAGGAAGGAAATGAGTGGATCGGCTTTGATGCTGATATGGCAAAGGCATTTGCCAAGGAGCTCGGTGTAAAGTGCGAGTTCATCGAGATTGACTGGGATTCCAAGAGCATGGAGCTTGAGAACAAGACAATTGACTGCGTATGGAACGGAATGACCCTTACCGACGGTGTCAAGAAGGCTATGGCTACATCCAATGCTTACTGCAACAACGCACAGATCATCGTAGTGAACAAGGCTAAGGCAGGAGCTCTCAAGACAGCTGCTGATGCCAAGGCTCTCAAGTTTGCTGTAGAGGCTGGAAGTGCCGGAGAAGCTGCTGCAAAAGACAATGGCTTCAAGGCTACTGCTGTTGAGACACAGGCTGCCGCAGTTATGGAAGTTGCCGCAGGAACATCCGAGGCATGTATCATCGACTCCCTCATGGCTGCCGCAATGGTTGGCCCTGGAACATCATATCCGGACCTGACATACACAGTTGCTCTTACAGAAGAGGAGTACGGTGTCGGCTTCAGAAAGGGATCTGACCTTGTTCCAGCTATCAATGATTTCTTCAAGAAAGCATATGCTGACGGCTCTATGATGAAGGCTGCCGAGAAGTACGGCACACAGGCTTCAATCATCCCACAGAAATAATGGTTCAGGAAGTTCTGCTCCGCCTCTGTGACGGGTTTATAAAGACAATTGAGCTCTTTCTGCTCACACTGGCGGGGGCAATTCCCCTTGGACTTATCGTGGCCTTCGGGTCAATGAGCAGGTTCAAGCCCCTGAAAATAATTGTACGTTTTATAGTCTGGATCGTGAGAGGAACTCCTCTCATGCTCCAGCTTATCGTCATCTACTATGGCCCCGGCCTTCTGTTCCACCAGAACATCTGGGGCATGGGCACCTCCGGGCGGTTCACCGCCGTCATGGTTGCCTTTATAATCAACTATTCATGTTACTTCTCGGAAATCTACCGGGGTGGAATTGAGAGCATCTCCAAGGGGCAGTACGAGGCTGGCCAGGTGCTGGGTCTCACAAAGCGCCAGGTCTTCTTCAAGATAGTGCTCCTGCAGGTTATAAAGCGCATTGTTCCCCCCATGGGCAACGAGATAATCACACTGGTCAAGGATACATCCCTGGCCCGTGTAATTGCCGTATATGAGCTTATCTGGGCCGGACAGACATTCATCAAATCTGACGGAATAATCTGGCCTCTTTTCATGACAGGTGTTTTCTACCTTGTCTTCAGTGGACTCCTCACCATTCTTCTTGCCAAGTTTGAGAAGAAGCTGAGCTATTTCAATTGATGGAGGAAGAGATGCCGATTCTGGAAGTGAAAGATATCCATAAAAAATTTGATAAAAGTGAGGTTCTTAAAGGAATCTCCTTCTCTCTTGAGAAAGGTGATGTGCTGGGAATCATAGGATCCTCCGGCGGTGGAAAGACTACTCTGCTGCGTTGCATCAACTTTCTTGAGCGGGCAGATAGAGGGACAATCTCTGTCAATGGCAAGGTGATTTTCGATGCGGCCCAGCATGACCTGACTGTGGAACAGCAGCGGGAGAACCAGCTTAACTTCGGCCTAGTGTTCCAGCAGTTCAACCTGTTTCCTCAGTACACAGTGCTTGAGAATGTGGAGCTTGCCCCGCGCCTTTTGAAGCGCTATCCCGAGGCAGAGATACGGGAACGGGCCATGACACTCCTTAAGCGGGTGGGTCTTGATCAGAAGACAGGACACTATCCGTGTCAGCTTTCAGGTGGTCAGCAGCAGCGTGTGGCTATTGCCAGAGCTCTTGCCATGAACCCGTCCATCCTGTGCTTCGACGAGCCCACAAGCGCCCTTGATCCGGAGCTTACCGGCGAAGTCCTCAAGGTAATCAAGGAGCTTGCAGAGGCTAAGATGACCATGATTGTGGTGACCCATGAGATTGCATTTGCCCGTGATCTTTCAGACAGGATCATCTTCCTGGACCACGGCGTGATTGCAGAACAGGGCCCTGCAAAACAGGTTATCGACAACCCCCAGAACGAGCGTACCAGAGCGTTCCTGAGCAAATACTGATATGAAATACAAAAATATTTTCTTTGATTTAGATGGTACTCTTACCGACTCAAAGCCGGGAATTGTAAAAGGAGTGCAGTATGCGCTGCGATGCTGCGGCATAGATGAGCCGGATCTGGATAAGCTGACATCCTTCGTGGGGCCTCCTCTGTATAAATCTTTCATGAATTACCTTGAGTGTTCTGAAGAGGATGCCAAGGAGGTGGTGGAGTGCTATCGGGAATATTATGCCGAGACCGGTCTGTATGAGAATGCTCTGTACGAAGGGATTGATGCTCTGCTCTATCATCTTAAGGAAAAAGGCTACAAGATAATTCTGGCATCTTCCAAGCCCCGGATTTATGTGAAACGTATACTCTCCTATTTCCGTATAATGCGCTACTTTGATATTGTTGAAGGAAGCGAGCTGGATGGTAAGAACACCGACAAAGGTGAGCTGATTGCACATATTCTGGAAAAGTGGAATCTCAAGCCGGAAGAGTGTGTGATGATAGGCGACCGGAAGCATGATGTCCAGGGAGCCAAGGCCAACGGTATGGATTCAATAGCCGCGGGTTATGGATACGGCTCCAAAGATGAACTGTCAGAAGCTGCCCCGACATATTTTTTCTCTACTATAGAAGAACTTAAGAACTTTTTTTGAACTTCTGCTCACAATACTTTTTTTTCAGATTGATAAACCAACGCTCAAGTGATATTCTGTTAGTATAATTCTAAACACATAAAAGGATAAAACATGAATTATTCAAAAGTAGTCAACCTGGGTATTGTGGCATGTCCAGGCGGAGAGGCCTTCTGTGATACAATTGTAGATTATCTTAAGCGCAATTATACAGCAAAGCACAGACAGAAAGTTGAGCTGATCGCAAAGGCATATGGTATCTCAAGAGATGAGGCTGAGGCAAAGATCAACCTGCAGTCAGACATTTTGGATCCGGACAACTTCGATCCTAACAAAGACATTCATGCTTATGAGTGCCCTGAGTTCAAGATTCCTACAAAATGCACCCGGTTCGCCAACGGCGAGTTCAAGACCGAGATTCTCTCCTCTGTCCGGGGTATGGATGTATTCATCATCCAGGACTGCGAGAACCATTATCCAATCGATGTGAACGGCGATGGCAAGAAGCATGTCCTCTCTGTTCCAGATCATGCATTTATCCTTTTTGCAACCATAGATGCAGTAATTCAGTCAGGAGCCCGCTCTGTCAACGTTGTGGTTCCTGTATATCCATTTGCACGCCAGCACGAAAGAAAAGGAAGAGAGGCTCTTACAGCATCCCTCTTCGGAAGAATTCTTGAGTACATGGGTGTAAAGAAAATCATCACTCTTGATATCCATTCCAAAGAGATTGAGAACAGCTTCAACCGCCTGCGGATGGAAAACCTCCATGCTTCCTACCAGATCATCAGAGAGCTTTCCGAGCTTGTTGACCTTGAGGATGAGAAACTGGTTATCGTATCTCCTGACACCGGTGCTGTTGACAGGAACAAGTTCTATGCAAACAACCTGAACAAGCCGCTGGCCCTTATCTACAAGGAGAGGGATTATTCAAAGGTCACAGGGGATGCAAAGAGCACAAACATCGTATCCATGAAGCTCCTTGGAAATGTAAAGGGCAAGACTGTGTTCATGGCAGACGATATGCTGGGAACCGGCGGAACTCTTATCGAGGCAATGAAGCATCTTAAGGCTGAAGGAGCAGAGAAGATCATCTGCGCAATAAGCCTGCCGCTCTTCACCGGAAAAGCAATTGAAAGCTTTGACGAAGCTTATAAGCAGGGATACTTCACCAAGCTTATCGGAACCAATGCTGTATACCATGGAGACGACCTCCTGAGCAAGGAGTGGTATGTGAGCGCAAGCGTATCTGACCTGTTTGCACGGATTATCTCCAGGCTGCATCAGAACCGGCCTATCACACCTGTTGTAGACAACAAGATGATCATCCAGCAGCTGATCCAGAGCAAAAAGTGATGTATGCCCTCTGTCTGGATATCGGCACATCCAGCCTGAAAGGGGCTGTGATTTCCTCTG
>CADAEX010000071.1 GCA_902787125.1 uncultured Spirochaetaceae bacterium | reverse complement strand
CTGCGATTTTGCAGTTATAAGTCTGTCAGATCTTCTGACACCTATGGATGTTATTGAGAAAAGGATTGAAAAGGCGTCAGAGGCAGATCTGTGCATAGTGCTCTACAATCCTTCCAGCTGCCGCCGCTCAGATTATCTGAAAAAGGCCTGCGGAATAGTGATGCGCTTCCGGTCTCCGGAAACAGTCTGCGGTATAACTCAGAACATCGGCCGGGAAGGGGAATACTCACATATCTTGCCCCTTGCAGAGCTGGCAGAGATTCAGGTGGATATGTTCTCAACTGTTTTCATAGGCAATTCAGCAACAAAGAACATCGGCGGGAAAATGATTACTCCAAGAGGATATAAAGATGTCAGATAAGATCTGTATATTTGCAGGAACAACAGAGGGAAGAAAACTGGCATCGCTTCTTGCTGGTGCGGCAGATGTCACTGCTTGTGTGGCAACAGAATATGGTCAGATCATGCTTGACGGAATCGATGGTATTGCAATACATTCCGGCAGGATGGACGAAGGTGAGATGAAAACTTTCTTCAAGACTCACAGCTTCAGCCTGATCATAGATGCCACCCATCCTTATGCAGAAGCTGTAACTGATAATATTGCCTCTTCAGCATCAGAATCCGGAACACCTTTTATGCGTATACTCCGCGAGAAAGAGAGCAGGATTTCAGGTGCAGTGTATGTTGAGTCTGCAGCCCTGGCAAAGGAATATTTATCAGAGCACACCGGAAATGTTTTTATCACTACGGGGGCAAAGGAGCTTCCTGAATTTACAGGTCTTGATATGTCCAGGGTCTGGATAAGGGTCCTTCCTGTCGCCTCATCACTTGAAGCCTGTGAGAGGGCAGGTATACCGGTTTCCCATATCATTGCGGCACAGGGTCCTTTTACAGAGGAGGTAAACCTGGCTCAGATGAAAATGATTGATGCAAAATACATTGTCACAAAGTCATCAGGAAACTCAGGAGGCTTTGAGGAGAAGATAAGGGCGGCTTATGAATGCGGAGCCGTTCCTGTCATAATCGGACAGCCGCAGCAGGTTCCAGGGCTGTCATTTAATGATGCCGTTGCCGAGCTGGGAAAGAAATATAAGCTTTCAAAAAGAGAGATAACACTGATCGGCATAGGTCCCGGAAATGCTCAGATGCTCACTCTTGGGGCACAGAAAGCAATAGAACGGTGCGATGCTGTCATAGGTGCCGCTTCGGTCATAGAGGCATTGAATACACGTAAGCCATGTTTCAATGAATATTCACCTGCAAAGGTGCGGCAGGTGCTGGATGCCAATCCTTCTATCCGTAATGCCGCAGTAGTATTCCGTGGCGATACTGGTTTCTTCAGCGGAGCCACAGAAATGTTCAAGGAGTTTGCAGAAGAGGAAATCACTGTAATTCCAGGTATCTCCTCCCTTGCTGCACTGTCTGCTAAACTTGGAGTCCGCTGGGACAATGCTGCATTCATGAGTCTGCACGGCCGTGATGGAAACTTTGTGAATGCTGTTGAAAAGAATAAAAAAGTCTTTCTTCTTACAGGAGGAGAGAATACTCCAGCTGCTGTATGCCGGAAATTGAAAGAATATGGCTTTGGAGAGCTTGTCTGCACAGTTGGAGAGAGGCTGACCTATCCCGAGGAAAAGATAACCAGAGGGAATATCTCTTCTATTTCAGAGGGTGTATTTGATCCTCTGTCTGTCATCCTGATTGAGAATCCAGATGCTGTAGATTCAGTCCGTATCGGCATTGATGACAGTGAATTCATCCGTGGTGACGTTCCAATGACAAAATCCGAGGTCCGGGCAATATCAATGTCCAAGCTTGAGCTGCATGATGATTCTGTTGTATGGGACATAGGTGCCGGCACAGGTTCTGTTTCGGTGGAGTGTGCCCTCGCCGCATATAAAGGTCAGGTTTATGCAATCGAGAAAGAGCCTGATGCAGTGGAGCTGATAAAACGTAACAAGCTGAAATTCAGGGCAGATAATATCATCATTGTTCAGGGCTCTGCTCCAGATGTCCTTAAGGTTTTGCCTGCTCCTACACATGTTTTCATAGGTGGGACCGGCGGGAATCTCCGAGGCATATTGAATGTGCTTATTGATAAAAATCCTGATGTCAGGATTGTTATGAATGCTGTGACTCTGGAGTCTCAGAGCGAGGCATTTGCCTGTGCAAAGGAATATGAGTTTGCCGATTTCGATGCAGTTTCTGTTAATATATCACGCACTAAGAAAGCAGGTTCTTATAACCTGATGGCGGCCCAGAATCCTGTCACTGTGTTTGTAATGCAGAAAGGGAGAATGAATGGCTGAGCTTCTGATTTATCAGACATATGCTATAGTAATCGGTTTCATCATCGACTTTTTTGTGGGTGATCCCCATTCTATACCCCATCCTGTGGTGGCTATAGGGAAACTCATTTCATTCCTGGATAAGAGACTCAGGCTTGGAAACAATGATGAACGGGATATTCTGCGGGGTGTCTGGACTGTGCTGATTGTGGCTTCTGTTGCTACAGCTGTTCCTGCTCTTGTTCTTTTCATGATGTGGAAGATTCATCCTGCAGCTTACCTTGTTGTCAGCAGCATAATGTGTGCACAGATTATTGCCGCAAGGGAACTGGTGCGGGAGTGTGCAAGGGTAGAGAAGGCCCTGGAGAATGATGATATCGAAGAAGCCCGTAAGGCAGTCTCCTATGTGGTAGGGCGGGATACTGAATCTTTGGACAGGGCAGGTATATGCCGTGCAGCAGTGGAGACTATTGCAGAAAACGGTTCTGACGGTGTGATTGCCCCACTTTTCTGGATGCTCCTGTTCGGTGCTCCAGGCGGTTTTTTCTATAAGGCTGTCAACACCATGGACTCCATGCTTGGTTACAAGAATGAGAAATACCTCTATTTCGGACGGGCCGCGGCCAAGACGGATGATGCAGTAAACTTTATCCCGTCACGTATCAGTGCAATTCTGATGATTGTCTCATGTCCTATCTGTCATTTGGATGGCAGGAATGCCTGGAGAATTTTCTGCAGAGACCGGTTCAAGCACACAAGTCCAAATGCGGCCCAGACTGAATCTGTATTTGCCGGCGCCCTGAATGTGAGGCTCAACGGACCTGCTTTCTACGGAGGAATTCGCCATGAAAAAGAATTTCTTGGTGATGATATACGGCCCATTGCACCAGATGATATAAAGAGGGCGGGATATCTTATGTACACCGCATCGGCTCTGATGCTGATTATAGGCGTTATGATAAGAACAGGAGTGATACTGTATGCTTATAAATGAAAATAATCCTCATGGCGGCGATATTTATACTCATAAAAATATTCTGGATTTCTCTGCCAACATCAATCCCTTCGGCATTCCAGACGCAATTAAAAATGCCGCTGTCCAGGCAATAGACAACTGTACAGCTTACCCGGATCCCTACTGCCGCAGACTCAGAAATCGTCTCGCAGAAAATGAGAAAGTGCCCGATGAATGGATACTCTGCGGCAACGGTGCGGCAGAGCTTATTTATTCCTTTGCTTATTCCCTGCCTAAGGATAAGCCTGCTCTTATTGTATCTCCAACCTTCAGTGAATATCAGTCGGCATTGTCTGCGGCTGGAATCCAGACTGAGCATTTTATGCTTGAGGAACAGAAAGGATTTGTCCTTGATGACAGCGTAATGGAGATAGATTTTTCCAGGTACAGTGCTTTATTCATCTGTACACCTGATAACCCGACTGGAATAACCATCAGACCGGATCTGCTTGAGAAGCTGTCGGCAACTGGCATAAGGCTGTTCTGCGACATGTGTTTTATGGATCTGACTGATTCACCTGACCGGTACAATGTGCCGGAATTGCTGAAAAAATATCCCAATCTTGTTGTACTGAAGGCCTTTACAAAAAGCTTTGCCATTCCAGGGCTGAGGCTTGGATATATGCTCTGCTCAGATGAGGCTTTCATGTCGGCAATGTCAGAGAAGGCACCATGCTGGAATGTCTCGATTCCGGCCCAGGCGGCAGGTTGTGCTGCACTTGATTGCAAAGATTGGCTTTCAGATGCTGTGAAGGCCATTGGGCAGGAGCGGAACCTGATGACAGATGCACTGTGCTCCATGGGCATAAAGGTCTATCCCGGAGAGGCTAACTTTCTCCTTTTATATTCTTATACTGACCTGTATGGCAGGCTTCTTGAGAAAGGTATTCTGGTCCGGGACTGCTCAAATTATCAAGGCTTGAGAAAAGGTTTTATCAGAATTGCAATCAGGAAGCCGGAAGAAAATGACCAGCTTCTGTCTGCTGTCAGAGAGGTTTTAAAATGACGAGAGCAAAACCTATAATGATCCAGGGGACAATGTCCAATGCAGGCAAAAGTCTGCTCTGCGCCGCTCTCTGCCGCATCTTCCGTCAGGACGGCTATAGTGTGGCTCCCTTCAAGTCCCAGAACATGGCCCTTAACTCCTTCATCACCGATGAAGGTCTTGAGATGGGCAGGGCCCAGGTGGTGCAGGCAGAGGCTGCTGGCATAAAGCCCTCTGTCCTTATGAACCCGGTGCTCCTCAAGCCCACTACCGATGTGGGATCTCAGGTCATAGTGAAGGGTGAGGTGCGCTCCAATATGAGTGCAACCGAATATTTCAAATATAAGAAGCAGTTGATTCCAGAGATTATGTCAGCTTATGACAAGCTGGCATCTGAAAACGATATCATCGTTATAGAAGGGGCCGGAAGCCCGGCAGAGATAAACCTGAAGGATGATGACATAGTTAATATGGGACTGGCTAAGATGGTTGATGCACCGGTGCTGCTGGTGGGGGATATTGACCGGGGTGGAGTCTTTGCACAGCTTTATGGCACAGTGGCCCTTCTTGAGCCTGAGGAAAGGGCATTGATAAAAGCTACAGTCATCAACAAATTCCGTGGAGATGTCTCCATCCTTGCCCCTGGCCTTGATATGCTTTATAAGCTTGTGAAAGTACCTTGCGCAGGTGTTATCCCATATATGAATGTTGATATTGACGACGAGGACAGCCTTAGCCGGCGGCTCTCTTCAGGACAACGGAAGGAGGTTGATATTGCTGTCATTTATCTTCCGCGTATCTCCAACTTCACTGACTTCTCTCCATTTGAGCGCTTCTCAGGAGTGTCACTCCGATATATCAAAAATGCCGCAGAGCTGGGCAATCCTGACATGATCATAATCCCAGGGACAAAATCCACAATCGCAGATCTTAAATGGATGCGGCAGAACGGTCTGGAGGCAGAAATTCTTAAAGCATCATCCCGTGGAACTCCTGTCTTCGGTGTATGCGGTGGCCTGCAGATGCTGGGAAAATCAATCTCTGACCCCTTTGGTTCCGAAGGGGGAGGAAGTATTGCAGGTATGGGTCTCCTTGATATTGATACAGTTTTCGGAAAGGAGAAGACCCGCACACAGGTGGCAGGCAATTTCAGTGGAATCAAAGGTATTTTTGCCGGGCTGGATGGGCTTAAATACCGGGGGTACGAGATCCATATGGGGCAGAGCAACGGTCAGGGGGCAGTGCTCCAGAATGGCAATATTTACGGCAGCTATATCCATGGCCTTTTTGATGAGGCTGATACAGAGAAGAACAGTATGACAGGCTTGCCGGCATAGTGCGCTCTGCTCTGGATATTAGGCTTATTTATTCATTCTTGAAGTAAAACTTATCTTCTCCAGAGGGTGTGGGTGAAGAGAATCATCACAGGATAAATCTCAAGACGGCCGGTGAGCATGTTGAAGCTCAGGAGCCATTTGACATAGTCTGCAAAGAAGGAATAGTTTCCGGCAGGTCCTATCATGGAGAAGCCAGGTCCCACATTTCCTATTGTTGACGCAGAGCAGGAGAAGCAGGTGAGAAGGTCGTAGCCTCCTGTAGCTGTGACCAGCGAGGTAATGATTGTAAGGATTATGTACAGAGCAACGAATCCGGCAATACTGAGCACTGTGTTCTTCCGCACAATCATATCGCTGTCCTTAATCATGTAGATGCCCCGGGGCCGGAGCATCCTCTTCATCTCTATGACGCTCTGCTTGACGATTATTATCATGCGGATAACCTTCATGCCGCCGGCAGTGGATCCTGCACATCCACCGGAGAACATCAGGAGGAAGATCACCATCTGTGACATCATAGGCCATTTCATATAGTCACAGTTGGCAAAGCCTGTGGTGCTCAGGGTGGCAGCTACCTCAAAGCTTCCGAACCTGAGGGCCTCGGCTAAGGATTGCACATGGTTTCCCCAGAGGTCCATGACCACTATAGCGGTGCAAAACAAAAATATTCCTGTATATACTTTAAGCTCGGTGTTCTGCTTTATGACAGACACCTTGCCGAAAATCAGGCTGAAGTAGAGGGCGAAGTTTATGCCGCTTAAGAACATGAATGCAGTGACTATGGCATCGACATAAGCAGAGTTGAAGGAGGCCACGCTGGCATTGCGGGTGGAGAAACCACCGGTGGCAATGGTGGACATGGAGTGGGACAGCGCGTCATACAATGTAAGTCCTGCTGCGCTTAGAAGGATAGTCTCTATAAGAGTGAGGCCGAAGTAGATGCACCACAGGATCTTGGCTGTCTGTGCAATCTTTGGCATTATCTTCTGCATGGTGGGGCCGGTGGTCTCGGTCTTCACCATCTTCATTCCACCGATACCCATGAGAGGGAATATGGCAACCATGAATACCACGATTCCCATACCTCCCATATAATGGGTCATGGCACGCCAGAACAGCATGCACTTGGGAAGGGCCTCTATGTCAACAAGTATGGTGGCACCGCATCCGGTGAAACCTGACATGGTCTCGAAGAATGCATCGGTATATGAAGGGATGACTCCGGAGATAAAGTATGGCATTGAGCCAGATACAGCAGCCACCAGCCACAGGACAGCCACTGTTATGAAGCCATCTTTTATGGAGAGGTTCTGCTGCTTCCGCTTTCTGCTTAAAAGGAGCATTATCCCCGCCAGTACCAGGCTGACTGCCTGTGGCATCACAAAGAATGGGATCATGTCGGTCTCGCCGAACCAGATTGCCCAGCCTATGGAGGGGATTTCGGCCATGGCTATTATGATGAGGACCATGGCTATGACTTTTAAGATAAGCTTCGAATTCATTTACTTGAAAATATTCTGCACCCTGTCGATGTTGTCCTTCTTCACCAAGAGGATGATGTTGTCTCCTTTCTTGAATTCGTAATTACCATTCGGAAGTATATCCTGCTCTCCGCTTCTAACAGAGAGTATAAGGGTCTGTGGCGGGAACTTAATCTCTTTTACCAAAAGTCCTGCCGCCATGCTGGTCTCCGGAATCTGCAGCTGGATAACCTCTATGTCGCTCTCCGGGATGGAGTAGGAGTTCTTAAGACCCCGGCGCCGCATGAAGCGGAGGATTCCCTGCAGTGTACTGTAGTTGAGGCTGATGGGGACATCGATTCCCAGGTTTGTGGCTACATTCAGATAGCTGGTCTTCTTTACCAGGGCCAGTGCTTTCTTGACTCCAAGAGACTTGGCATATACTGCCGATACAATGTTCAGCTCCTGGTTCTCAGTGGCAGCCATTATCAGGTCGCCGTCGGTGAGGCCCTCATCCTCCAGCACGTTGTCATCGGATATATCCTCATTCAATATAAGGGCTTCGGGGAACCGGGCCGAAAGCTCCTTGCACCGCTTGTAATCCCGGTCTATGATGGCAATGTTCTTCTTTCCCAAAGGCTTCTGGAAGATATTCCAGAAATGTCTCTTTTGGACGCTTATCTCGCCTTTGTCATAGAAATGCTGACATACATAGGCAGAGATATCGTTGCCCCCCACAATTATCATCTTGTTCAGGTTTATTCTCTCTATTCCGCCCTGGGCCAGAACTTTGGAGAGGGATTCTTCAGTTCCCATCAGGTAGAGGAGGTCTCCCTCCTGGATCTGGGTGTCACCTTTAGGAATAGTATACTGTCCATCCTGATAGATAAGAGCCACCAGAACCCGGGCTTCCAGCACTTTATGGAGGTCTTTCACCACCTTGCCTGTAAATATGCTGTCCTCGGTGACAGGCAGTGTCCTGATCTGCAAGCTTGTGTTCTCAAACAGCATAATCTCGCCGGTGGCA
>CADAEX010000070.1:4502-10280 GCA_902787125.1 uncultured Spirochaetaceae bacterium | reverse complement strand
TAAACCCACCTGCCGGAAATGTCAACGTTGATATATACCTTAAGGATTTTTTATTCCCTGCAATCAGCATCTTGGCCACGTTGATTATCGTGCTGTACACTCCTATATGCTTCAGGAATCTGATCCTGCCGTTTTGCATTTCACTGTCCGCCGGATGTTGTGCATCTTTTGTCTTCCAGTTATTTATGAAGGAGAATTTCTCGCGGAGGATTCCAATTCCTAAATGGAGTTATTCACCGATCCTTCTTTTTATTTTGGTATTAGCCCCTTTTTCTCCTGTCTCTCCTTTTGTCTCTGATGTCTCTTTTTCCATGGAATTTGATAGTGGCACATCCTTTTCCTTTATCCGGCAGAGTGCTCTTGATGTTGAGGCTGATCTGTTAAGATGGAATGCTTTTGACCATTTAATCCTTCATGTGGATCAAGGAAGAGCATCTTTCACAGTTATAGGTGGCAGGAAAAGAGATATTATTGCTAAGATAACAGATATATCTGCTAAATATCCGGAAATATTCTTCTACATGCCTGAAAAACATGCTAAGAACGCTATTGATGTGACGGTATACGGAAATGATGTGTCTGAAATTAAAAATAATATATTAAACCTGGCAAAATATGTGAATAAAGGTGATAATAATGTGAATATTGTCTATAATTTTAAATCTGATGTGCAAAATATTGTACTTGAAATTCCGGTTAAGTGTGCATCTGTTGGTTTTTATCCTTATGATGTATATAAAACCCTCTACTATACTGCATCAGAGCCTGTGATAGATAAATATTTTGAAGTAGATGTGGAAACAGATGTGAAAGTCGGGGGAGATATAAGATATAGGGATACATTATCAGGTCTTTTGTCTGTTCCAATTCTTTCTTCCTATGGGATGGCGGGAGAGGCTGGCGATTATATTGCTGTCCGGAAAGAAATGGCTCAGGGGCGTATCTGCCACAGGAACAGGATGCGTTGTCTGAGTTTCTCTGTGACAGGCCTCAGCAGATCAAGACTCAGGAAAATAGTCTCGGATTTCCCTTTTTCAGACAGCTGTCATGGGGAAGTGTGCTTCTAACCCCTTTTATAATTATAATTTACTTGTATAACCTTCTTTTTTAGTATATTTTTAAACAAGACGAATGAAAGAGGTACTATCTGTATGAAAAGAAGACTGATAACATCTGCACTGCCTTATGTAAACAATATTCCGCATCTGGGCAACCTTATCCAGATGCTTTCCGGTGATGTTTTTGCCCGGTTCTGCCGGCTTCGGGGTTATGACACCCTATATATCTGCGGTACTGATGAATATGGTACTGCCACTGAGACCAGAGCTCTTGAGGAAAAGAAGACTCCACGGGAACTGTGTGACTACTACTATGCGGAACACACCAAGATCTATGACTGGTTTCATATTGACTTTGACAAATTCGGCCGCACCTCCAACGAAGAGTGCACCGAAGTCACCCAGGGGCTTTTCAACGACCTGGATAAAGCTGGTCTGATAACAGAGCATACAAACCAGCAGCTTTTCTGTCCGCATTGCAACATGTTCCTCTCTGACCGTTATGTGCGTGGAATCTGCCCAAAGTGCGGCGCAACCGATGCCCGGGGCGACCAGTGTGACGCCTGCGGTTCTCTCCTTGATCCGATAGACCTTAAGGAACCGAAATGCGTGACCTGCGGCTCAACTCCAGAGGTAAGAGAGACTAAGCACCTTTATATCAATCTGCCTGCTATCAGCGGCAAGCTTGAAGCCTGGATGGACAAGGTGAGCAAGGATGGCAAGTGGTCAGACAATGCAATAAACACCACTAAATCCTGGCTCAAGGCAGGACTGAACGAACGGGCTATCACCCGTGACCTTAAGTGGGGTATCCCGGTTCCAAAGGCCGGCTATGAGAACAAAGTGTTCTATGTATGGTTCAACGCACCGATCGGATATATCTCCATAACTGCCCAGCTGGCAAACGAGCTTAAGAAAGCTGGCAAGACAAGCTTTGACTGGAAAAGCTGGTGGATCCCGGAGGAAAGCGAGGAGGCAAAGGGCAAGGAGGATGTTGAGCTCTTCCAGTTCATCGGAAAGGACAATATTCCGTTCCATACAGTAATCTTCCCATGTACACTCCTTGGATCCGGCCACAATTGGACCAAGCTGTTCCACATGAGCTCATCTGAATATCTTAACTATGAAGATGGAAAGTTCAGCAAATCCCGCGGTGTAGGCGTATTCGGAAGCGATGCAATTGCCACCGGTATTCCTGCTGATGCATGGCGGTTCTACATCTTCTACAACCGGCCGGAGAAATCAGACTTCCAGTTCACATGGAAAGATTTCCAGGAGAAGATGAACAGCGAACTTATAGGAAACCTGGGCAACCTGGTTAACCGTACCCTGCTGTTTGTAAACAAATACTATGATGGCAAGATTCCAGAAGCACCTGTGGATGAGGCTTTGTGGGCCGATATCCACCAGAGGGAAAATAAGATCAGGGAGCTTCTTGAGTGGGCTGAGCTTAAAGAGGCTTTCCACGAGATGTTCGCCATCTCCGACATCGCCAACAAAGCATTCCAGGCTGCAGAGCCATGGAAAACCCGCAATACCGATCCGGAGCTGGCTGCCAAGCTTATCCACAACCTGTGCTATGTGATCAAGGATCTTATGATCATGATGCATCCATATATGCCGCAGTATACCCAGAAGGTGATGAGCTACTTCGGTGCTTCCATCTTCGAAAGCCGTGTTGACCGTGGCTCAAAGCCTGGAATGGGCTGGGATGAGGTGGGCAGGACAGAAGGTCTTACTGCTGTCGGCCCCACAGAAGTATTCTTTACACCGATGGACAAGAAGACTATGGAATCATTCCGGGACCAGTTCTCCGGTAACCAGAAGGAGCGGAAAGAGGCAAAAGCACAGGCCCAGCCGCAGAAGCAGCAGCCTAAAAAGCAGAAGGCTCCGGAACCAGAGGTCCTTCCAGCTGCAGAGCAGCCTGCATACTTTGCAAAGAATATTCGGCTCAAGGTGGCCAAGATTGTCAGCGTGGAGAGAAACCCTGAGAGCGACAAGCTCTATATCGAACACCTGGATGATGGAAGCGGCGAAGACCGTGTTATCCAGAGCGGTCTTGTTCCATACCTGACTCCTGAGCAGCTTCTTGGCAAGCACATTATTCTGGCCGACAACTTAAAGCCTCGCAAAATGCGTGGAGTAGAGAGCCGCGGTATGCTTCTTGCCGCCGACTACAAGGATGCCGATGGCAAGGAATGCGTAGAGGTCCTCTCTGCACCATGGGCAGCCCCTGGAACAAACGTAGTTCTTGAAGGGGACGATGTGAATGCCGCAAAGCCTGACAACATAGATGCCGATATGTTCTTCAGCATCGAGATCAATGTTGTGGACAAGAAGGTGGAGATCGGCGGCAAGAAGCTGGTTGCAGACGGCAAGCTCCTTGAGACTGAATTCACAGTAAACGGCGGAGTCCACTGATTTGTCCGGCGCTTTTCTCCAGAGCAACCTGTGGACTCTGTTTAAGGGATCTTTCGGGTGGGAGCCCTATTCTTTCCATTTCGAGGGAAAGCTTGTAAATATGCTCCTTCGCCATTTTGGAAAAATATTTTCTCTGGCATATATCCCTTATGCTCCTATAGAGCAGGATAGGTTGGAAGAGGTTGCAAATTATCTAAAGACTCTTCTTCCTAAAGGATGTGTCTTTATCCGCTGTGACCTGCCCTGGTATGTACAGGAGGAGGGAAAGTGGGCAGATGCACCTGAAGCATTCTATAAAGCTTCGCTGGATATTCAGCCGCCATCCTCTGTCATCCTGAATATTTCCCGTCCTGTTGAAGATATTCTTAAAGGGATGAAAGAGAGGGCCCGGCGTAACATCAAGACAGCTGAGAAGAAAGGGGTGAATGTCACCTGCCATGGGATCGAGAAGCTTTCTGTATGGTATAATCTTTATAAAGAGACCTCAGAGCGTGACCGGATTTCCATACACCCTGAAAGCTACTACCGAAGGCTGTTTGAGCTGGCTTCCAATCAGAAGAGGCTTGATGTGCGTCTTTATATGGCATCGGTGGAAGGAGATGAAATAGCAGGAATCATTACCCTGTTTGACGGGGTTGAAGCTACTTACCTTTATGGTGCCTCCTGCAGCAGAAGGCGTGAGACTATGCCTGCATATGCCCTCCAGTGGAGAGCAATTCAGGATGCTAAAGCTGCTGGCTGTCTGGAATATGATTTCTTTGGAATACCTCCGGTGGATGACCCCAATCATCCAATGTACGGCTTATATCGTTTTAAGACAGGCTGGGGCGGAGCAATTATCCATCGTCCTGGCTGCTGGGATTTTCCATGCCGTCCTCATCTGTACCGCCTGTACCGATTGGCAGAGGCAGCCCGCAAGTGGTATTACAAGACTTTCAAGAAGAAGCACTGATTTTAATTGAATCCAGCTTAAACTGATGGTTCCCACCGGCCGTTTTTAAGCTCAAGGCCGTACTGTTCCCGCAGGTTCCACACCAGCCCCTTCTGCACGGAGCGGACAGCCCTGACAAAGTCTGTGTCCTCGTTCTCCTCAAGGTAGCTTCTGCAGCATTCCAGGTCCGATGCCAGCATATTGTCCATCAGGAGCTTGGAAGCAATGAACCTCTCGTACTTCTCCACGGCAAATATGATCAGGCTGTCCAGAAGCCCTATGACCTCCCAGGTGATCTGCTCTGCCTGTGAGTACTGCCCTATATCCTTGTTCTGGCTGCTGAGCCTTATGGGCAGGTTCTCTATTATCCTGTCCAGGTTCTCCACCAGGTACTCCAGGCTGAACAGCCCTGTGGCGCAGTTGAAGAGGATCGGTATCCCGGCATCCTCGTTCTTCCTCACAAATTCATCCGAGACAGCCCGGCCTATATCCCCGCAGGTGAGGTGACCGTTCCTCTCCCTTATGAGGATTCCCCCCTTCACATCCACCGGAGTCTTGAAGGAGAAGTCGAAGGTTGCCTGCCGTCCTGACAGGGCAAGCACGGCCAGCTCCACCGGGGTTATGGTGAACCCTATGTTGTCCACGTTCCCAAGGTATACGAACTTCTTTCCTGCTTTCAGAAGCTTCTTGTAGATATCACGCAGCACTATGAAGTTCTGGCCGTGTCCCCCGGGAAGGCCATAGTATTCCCCGTTCTTGTCTTTGAAGAAGGAGAGGGGGTAGCCTGCCGCTGTCGGTGTGAATGCCGGGATCAGGGGCTGTACTGCGCTCTCAGGCTCTGTGACATCCACTCCGGTCCGGGCTATCAGATCCTTAAGGATAGGGGATTTCTTATACTCCCTGTATCTTGCGGCCAGCTTTGTGTCGGTGTTGTCGCTTGTCATCTGGAATATGGCGTGCTGATACTCTGATGCAGGCTTTCCTGTCACCTGCCGGGACTGCTGTATATGCCTTAGCACGGAGCGCATCTTGAGCTCTATGAAGTCATATCCGGGAGTTCCGTCCGGGTTTATGTATGCAGGGGTTATCCCCTTGGGCAGTCCCTTGCAGAACTGGGCCAGCTTCCCGAAATCAGCTTCTGACCTGGCAAAAAGCTCCGGGTTGAACTTTGAGTTGTTCTTCACGTCGCAGTAGCTGGTGGCCATGCCGCCGTTCAGTATGCCGTAGGAAAGGTATGGTATAAGGTGGAGCCCCAGCCGGTGCAGTGTCCTGAAATTGAAGCGGAATGTGTCACCGTCGCAGGGGACATCATCCAGCACAGAGCATGGGATTGAGAATTTCTCCAGGGCCTCATCTGCCTTTGCCCTG
>CADAEX010000070.1:0-4443 GCA_902787125.1 uncultured Spirochaetaceae bacterium | reverse complement strand
TCCAGGTTCCGGGATTCATTGACTGCAGCTAAAATCTTCTTGCCAAGCTCAAAATCAATTGCCATCATCTAATTCTATAACATATAATTATTTTTTACAATCTGCCGATTTATATAGAGAACCTATGGAAAAAAGAATAGTTACACTTATCTTGTTATGTCTCTTTATTTTTCCTCTTTCTGCTGAAAGCGAGAGGATAGTGATCCTTGGGGATGGGACTTATGTATCAACCTGCAGGGATTCTCTTGTACAGCGTTCTTTTGACGGTGGAATAACATGGAACCCTTTCCCGGACGGGCTTCCTGAAAAACATATATATCCTTTCAAAATAAAGGAATATCGGGATTTGTCCAGCATTTTCTGTCACGAGGCAAGCGGTTATATGGTGGCCTGCGGTTCAAACTTTGTCTCTCTATATGATGTGGATACCTCCATCTGGAAAGATATTCCAACCGGGGAGCCTATAAAAGTACGTTCATATTTTACTTCAGTGGCCATGAAAGGAACCGAGGAAGGCTATACTGTTATGATAGGAACCAGCTGTGACGGTCTTTTTGTCACCTATGACATGGGGGCTACCTGGGAGATTTTCCCCAGTAACCGCTTCTATATAGGCGGCGGCTTCTACGAGGAGATAACTGCTATCTGCCCTGTTGACAACAAGGAGCCTTACACCTGGTATGCCTCCAGCCTGCCGGATAACCAGCTCTATGGCTATGATCCATATATTCAGCGGTGGAAGCCTCTGCCCACTCCAAAGGAGGTGGCGGCAAATCCTATTCATGCTATCACTGACACAGGCACTGCACTCAAGGTGTTCACCGGTACAGAGGTGTATGAGGCATCATACGATGGCAGCGAATGGTATAAATATGACGGCCTTGAGCTTCCTGTCAAAAGGACAGCTATGACATTCTCAGAGGCGACCCGTAAAAAAGCTGCATCAGACAGGACCGGCATCTATCTGAATTATATCAATGGAAAACCGGGCCGGATAGAGAATCATATAAAATTCCTCAAAGCCCATAATATGGACTCCTTTGTCATTGACTTAAAGGACGATTTCGGCAATGTCACCTGCAGCACCTCCAATCCTGTTGCTGCTGCCACAGGAGCCAATAAGGAATACTTCGATTTGGCACAGCTCCTTGAGACAGCCCACAGCGCCGGCATGTATGTCATAGGGCGTATAGTTGTCTTCAAGGACGAAAGGATGTACCGCTATGACGGCTATAAGTATGCAGTCAAGAAAAAGACAGACAGAAAGCCTTGGGAAAACGGCCGTGAGTATTGGGTGGATCCATTCTGCTCAGATATATGGGATTATAACATCTCCCTTGCTCTGGAATTCCAGGAGGCCGGGGTTGATGAGATACAATTCGACTATATAAGGTTTCCTACCGACGGTAAGATTCAGAACATAGAATATACATGGCAGCACGACAGCATGACCAACTCAGATGCCCTGGAGTCTTTCCTCAAGAAGGCAAGAGAGGCAATCTCCATTCCTATAAGCGTGGATTTCTACGGTTTCAACGGCTGGAATAAGATGGAGAAGTGGAACGGACAGAATTTAGTAATGGCCAGCAAGTATGTGGATGTGGTTTCCCCAATGTATTATCCTTCCCATTTCTCCACCGATTTCCACAAGAAAGGGAGAAACTATATGGAATGGGCCGAGTATATCTACGAGGCAGGAACCTTGCATTCCAAGCTTATCGGAGGATACAACAACTGCCTGGTGCGCCCCTTTGTCCAGGCTTTCCTGGTAGGGGATGAGAAAGCGTTCAGCGAATCAGAATACTTTGAATATTATAGACGCCAGATTGATGGTCTTACAAAGGAGAAAGCCAGCGGTTTCACCCTGTGGAACTCTTCCAACAAATACTATATGGTTCCTTCAAGCTTCAGGGCTTCTTCAAAAGGGCGGCCTTGATCATCTGATTCTGCCTGAACCGGCTGTTAAGCTTAAGGACAGCTTTCTCCACCTTGTTCTGCTTCTCATGAATATCCTCAAACAGCGAAGGCTGTCCTGCTCCTGTGATATCTGCATTCTGGAATCCAAGTCCAATGAGTCTGACATTATGTCTTCTGTCCCATTTCTTCTGCAGAAGCAGAAGCGAAGCCTGGAATACTTCCTCTGCCGATGTGAAAGCATTGTCCTGAGTTATCTGGATTGTGGAGGTGGAGAAGTTGTCCAGCCTGAGTTTAAGAGCCAGCGTCTTGGAAGACCATCCTTTCTCCAGAAGTCTGAACAGGATCTGATGGGAAAGCCATAGAAGTGTGTCCTTGAGCACCGCATAATCGCCGACATCCTGCTCAAAAGTTGTCTCGTTGCTGACAGATCTGCTCTTTGGTTCCGGCATGCATATTCCCGGATCTTTCCCATAGGCAATGGCTTTGAGAAATTCTGCTGCCCCTTTGCCGAACATCCCTTCCATAAGTGTGTCAGAAAGATTACGGATCTGAGCTGCCGTTGAAATGCCGGATTTCTCAAGGTGTGCCCAGGTGCTCTTTCCTATTCCCCATAGCTTTTTAAGAGGAATAGAATCTATAAACTCTATCTCCTGTCCTTTCTTGACTTGATACAGTCCGTCGGGTTTGCGGTAGTCGGATGCCAGCTTTGCCAGATACCGGTTTTCTCCGATTCCGATGGAGACGGTAAGTCCAGTCTCTTCCTTGACGCAAGCCTTGATTCTTGCAGCAACTTCCTCTGGTTTACCCATAAGTTTTTCTGTCCCGGTCATATCAAGAAAAGCCTCATCGATTGAGTTCTGGATCACCTCGGGTGCAAACCTGGAGAATATTTCCATGATATGGTCAGATACCTCTTTATAACGCTTCATCCTCACCGGAACAAAAATTCCGTCAGGGCACAGCTTATGGGCGGTGGCTGCAGGCATTGCAGAGTGGACTCCAAACTTTCTTGCTTCGTAGGAACAAGCTGAAACCACACCCCGGTGGCCCTCAAGTCCACCGACAATAAGCGGTTTGCCCATATAATCAGGATTATCATGCTGTTCCACAGATGCAAAGAATGCATCCATGTCGGCACAGAAATAAACGCTATCCATTATTTCTCCTCGTGGAAGGAGAGCTTCTTTGTAAGTATGAGGGAGGGGTTGCAGTATTTGTTTTCGCCTGAGAATATAAAATCAAAGGGCATTGTTGAATAGCAGATATCTATCCGGGCATCGAAAGCACTGTTTTTATTGGTGGTCACTTTAAGCTCAAAAGGCATAGGCTGATTTTTCCCTATGAAGAACGAAACTGTATCATCCTTGATCTGATACGGGTAGGTGGAGTCCAGAATTATAATATTGTCATCCTTTTTAGGAGCCTTGAGGGTGATATACAGCTGATCAGGCTTACCCTTTGTGGCAACATGAAAATCGATAGTCTTACGCTCCAGGAACCGGCTGGTGGTTGCCCAGACGGAAACTTCCTCCTGCGGTTTCTGAATATCATAGATGACACTTTTTTCTTTTGAGGAAACAGAAATCTCATCATCCCCGTTTTTGACTATCAGAGTTCCAAGTTTGTAGTCACTTTCCAAAGTCAATGTACCCCTATTCCCGTCCAGGTCGTAGAATTCAATGGCATTTACCAGCTGTTTTCTGGTTTCATTGAAAGGACGGTACAGGTAGACAAATCTTGCAGCCAGCACAGTAAGTATTATCATTGCGGCATATCCAACGGCCTTGGAAAGCCTGTGCTTCAGCTCGACTTTCAGAGGAATGACATAGAATATTCTGATTCCCATGAATATGAACGGAAGGATAAAGATAGCAAGATACAGGTTTGCCCACATGGAGGAGAAAATCAGATCATGACACAGATTGAGGGCGGGGTAGAACAATATTCCATGAATAGTTCTGATAAAGAAAAGGCCCGAGAGCAACATGCAAAGGAACTTTATATGACGCCTTCTTACTACGGCAAAAACAAAAATACACAGAAGGCTCCATGTGAAATATGCGGCAAAAGAAAAGTCTATTGCCATGAATATGACCATGTCCAGTATAGCGGTTATGACTGCGCTTCCAGAATAGAAATTCCCCAGGTTGTGATGCTTGAACTGAGAATAGGTCGGAAGCAGAAGAATAAGCAGCATCAGGCACATCAGCACCTTGAGGCTTATAAGCTCAGGAATAATTGTCTGCCATTGGGTATCCAGCTTTGTGGCTGTAAGGAAAAGCTCCGACATCCAGGTTGAGACCTGGAAGAATATGAAGAGCATCATGGTGGTCCAGAAAACTATGAAGAAATTCTTTAAGAAAAGATGCACATAGTTCTTAGCCTGTTTTGCATGAAGAATGATATAGAACAGAATTGAGCCGGTGACCACAAGGAAGAAGATCATGATATAGAATTCTGTGAGAATAAAATAGATATCCCCAAGCTGCATTATGAAATAGTTCTGGTCTTCATTGTCATAATGTG
>CADAEX010000069.1 GCA_902787125.1 uncultured Spirochaetaceae bacterium | reverse complement strand
TGATGCAGACCTGCTGGACAAGCCTATAACCGGCGGCATCGACCTGCTCCGGGGCGGCTATACCGAGAAGCTGGACTTCCTGGGTGACTTCCGCACCAGTCCGAAGGGCAATATGGTGGATGTGAACTTTACAGGAAAGACCTATCCTATGAAGCTTCAGGTGCCCAATGCCAAGAAGCTCAAGGGTATGCCGACCATCGACGGAAAGGCACTTGTCAAGGCAAATATCTACTATGACAAGAACGAGAAGTTAGGCACCTCTGCCGCACTTATCCTGGATCCTGCAACCATCACTGCAACAACCTTCAAGCCAGATTTCATCTACGACCTGTATTCCCGTGTGCTTGCAACTATAAACGAGGTTGACTTTGACATCGGCTTTGCCTATTCCAAGCAGGATAAGCTGGACTTTGACCTTGATACCAATGTGGACAGACAGGTTGTCCGCGGTATTAAGAAGGTAATGAACGAAGAGCTGGCAAAGCTTAAGAAACAGCTGGAGAAAGAGGTCAACAGCCGTCTTGAGCAGATTTCCACCGAGTTCTCCCAGCAAGTTGAGAAATACACCGGCATGAAGACTGTGGTGTTCACCAATGTTTCGGACCTCAAGAGCTTTGTGGCTGACCTGGACAACCAGCAGAAAAAGCTGCAGAAAGAGATTGAGAAAAGAGTGAAGAAAGAGGTGGACAAGCAGGTGAACAAGGCAAAGGAAGAGGCTCAGAAGCAGGTTGATAAGCAGACTCAGAACATGCAGAAAGAGATTGATAAAGCTACAAAAGATATGCAGAAGGAGATGAAGAAGAGTTTCAAGAGCCTCTTCTGACAGGAGTAGATATGAAAGCACTTATAATAGGCGGCGCAGGGTATATAGGTTCCCATGTAGCCCGCCATTTTCTGGATAACGGACATAAAGTCACAGTTTTTGACAACCTCTCCACAGGACAGATGGTCAACATCTTTCCCGATGAGGATTTCATAAAAGGGGATATCCTTAATCCGGCAGATCTGGACAGCGCAATGGCGGGAGGCTATGACCTGATAATCCACCTGGCTGCATTCAAGGCGGCGGGGGAGTCCATGGAAAAGCCTGAGAAATACTCGGTGAACAACATTACCGGTACAATCAACATCCTGAACAGCGCCGTGAAGGCTGGCATACAGAACATAGTGTTCTCCTCCTCCGCCGCTGTTTATGGAGAGCCTGTCTACCTTCCTATCGACGAGGATCACCCGAAGGATCCAACAAACTATTACGGATTCACCAAGCTGGCTATCGAGGATTTCCTGGCCTGGTACGATAAGCTTAAAGGACTTAAGTTCGCAGCCCTCCGGTATTTCAATGCGGCAGGATACGACGCAGAGGGCCGCATAAAAGGGCTTGAGAAGAATCCTGCCAACCTGCTCCCCATAATCATGGAGGCTGCGGCCGGAATCAGGGCAAAGCTCTCCATATTCGGCAACGACTATCCTACACCCGACGGCACATGCATCCGGGACTATATCCATGTTACAGACCTGGCCACCGGCCACCTGGCAGCCGCCGAGTACCTTATGAAGACCAGAAGGAGTCTGACTGTGAACCTGGGCACCGGCAACGGCATAAGCGTACAGGAGATGGCAGACAAGGCAAAGGCGATAACAGGTGTCAATTTCCCTGTGGAATATGCACCTCGGCGGCCCGGAGATCCTGCCAACCTGGTGGCCAGCTCCGGCAGGGCTCTGGAGCTTTTAGGGTGGAAGGCAGTGCACAGCAGCGTAGAGAACCTGATATCTACCTCATGGAACATGTATAAATGAATAATTGAATAAATAATACTATTGTGATACAGTTTCTCATATTGTTTCACATAATTAGGAGAGAAAAATGAAAAAGATTTTAATGTTTGCTCTTATTCTTCTTCTTGCAGCAAGCGTATGCTTTGCCGGCGGAAGCAAAGAGAAAAAGGTTATCAACGGAATTGCAGACCTTGAAGGTCTTAAGATCGGTGTTCAGACTGGAACTACAGGCGAGGCTTGGGTTCAGGACAACGTTAAGGGAGTTAAGCTCAACTCATTCAAGAGCGGTATCGATGCAGCTCTTGACCTTAAGAATGGCGCTATCGACTGTGTAGTTATCGACGAGCTTCCTGCACAGGCAATTGTAGACAAGAACCCTGGACTGGCTATCATCCGTGATCCTGAGTTCTCTGCAAACAAGGAAGAGTATGCTATCGCAGTAAAGAAAGGCAACAAGGCAGTTCTGGATGTTGTAAACGCTACAATCAAAGAGCTCCAGGCCAACGGCGGTTACGAGAAGCTGGTTGCAGCTTTCATGCCTGCTGACGGAAAAATTGTTATTCCAGTTGTTGCAAACGATGCAAAAGCCGGCGTAATCAAACTTGGAACAAACGCAGCATTCCCTCCATTCGAGTATGTAGAGGGCAAGAACATTGCAGGTTTCGATATCTCCATGGGTGAATATATTGCAGCAAAAGCCGGCGTCAAGCTGGATGTTGTAGATATGGCATTTGACAGCCTTATTCCTGCACTGCAGGCTGGTTCCATCGACTTTATCGCAGCAGGTATGTCAATCACAGAAGAGAGAAAGAAGAATGTTGACTTCTCAGTTCCATACTATGCTTCTGAGCAGGTCATCATCATCAGAAAGTAATGTTTCAATCAATATATGACACAATGATAGCGGGGCAGCGCTATGTCCTGATTTTCCAGGGCTTGGGCGTGACCCTGCTCATTGCGTTCTGCGCTATTATCATAGGAACAATTCTGGGCTGTATACTGGCCCTGATGAAAATCTCAGACAACAGGATCCTCAAGGGGATAGGAACTCTGTACACCACAGTGCTCCGCGGTCTGCCGCTGGCAACACAGCTTATGATCTTCTACTTTGTTGTGTTTGCCCCCCTGCACCTGCCAAAGCTTTTGGTTGCTATCCTGGCATACGGCCTCAACTCGGGAGCCTACTGCACCGAGATTTTCCGTGCCGGAATCCAGGGTGTTGATATCGGACAGACCGAAGCAGGCCGTTCACTGGGACTTTCCAAGCGGCAGACTCTGTTCAAGATTATCCTTCCACAGGCTGCAAAAGCAGTGCTTCCTACCTACACCAGCGAGTTCATCGTGCTGATCAAGGAGACATCGGTAGCCAGCTTTATTGCAGTAATGGATATGACCAAGGCAGGAGACATGATCCGCAACGCAACCTACAATGCGTGGATTCCTCTTTTGACCTGTGCCATCATCTACCTTATCCTTACACTGGGACTTACCAAGGTATTTGATATATTCGAGAAAAGGATGGCCAGAAGTGACAGATGAAGTTTTAATTAAAGTCAGCCATCTCCAGAAATCTTTCAACGGCGGGCGCAATGTCCTTGAGGATATTTCCATCGATATCCGCCGGGGAGAAAAAATAGTAATAATCGGACCCTCAGGATGCGGAAAAAGCACATTCCTCCGCTGTCTGAACATGCTGGAGACACCTACCGGAGGCAGTATAACCTTCGAGGGGACTGTGCTCACCGATCCCAAGACCGACCTGGACAAATGCCGTCAGAAGATGGGAATGGTGTTCCAGCACTTCAACCTGTTCCCGCACCTTACTATAATGCAGAATCTGACCCTTGCCCCTGTGACCCTTGGCCTTAAGAGCGAGGAAGAGGCAAAGAAAATTGCCTTGGAGCTTCTTAAGAGAGTCGGCCTTGAGGACAAGGCAGATAAATATCCATCGACCTGTTCGGGAGGCCAGAAACAGCGTATTGCTATTGTACGGTCCCTTGCAATGAACCCTGATGTAATGCTTTTTGACGAGCCTACATCTGCTCTTGACCCTGAGATGGTAGGAGAGGTTCTCAATGTAATGAAGGATCTGGCCAAGGCCGGAATGACTATGGCTGTTGTCACCCACGAGATGGGCTTTGCCCGGGAAGTTGCCGACCGTGTCCTTTTTATTCATGGTGGAGTTGTGGAGGAAGAAGGGACACCGGAGGATATCTTCGACCATCCCAAGAGTCTGCGGCTTAAGCAGTTTCTCAATGCAGTCCTTTGACTGCTGTAAAGACAAAAAGAAAAGCCATCCCCGAAAGGATGGCTTTTTTATTGGTTAAACAGCGTACTGTCTGAATCAAGCCTTGCCGGCTGAGAACAGAACATTGATATTCTTGTGCATATAAAGCTTCTTAAGCTCATCCCTTGCAGGACCAAGATACTTTCTTGGGTCGAATGCAGCAGGATCATCAACCAGGTACTTTCTGATTGCTGCTGTCATAGCAAGTCTTCCGTCAGAGTCGATGTTGACCTTGCATACAGCAGACTTTACAGCCTTCTGGAGCTCAGACTCAGGAATTCCTACAGAGTCCTTGAGTTTTCCGCCGTAGCTGTTGATGATCTTTACATATTCCTGTGGAACAGAGGATGAACCATGGAGAACAATCGGGAATCCAGGGATTCTCTTCTCGATCTCGGCCAGAATGTCGTGGCGGAGTGGAGGAGGAATAAGGATGCCTTCTGCGTTCCGTGTGCACTGCTCTGGGCGGAACTTGTTCGCACCGTGGGATGTTCCGATGGAGATAGCCAGGGAATCAACGCCTGTCCGCTTTACAAACTCCTCTACATCCTCAGGTCTTGTGTAGTGGGATTTCTCTGCTGCAACATCATCCTCAACACCTGCCAGAACTCCCAGCTCTCCCTCTACTGTAACATCATACTGATGTGCGAAATCAACAACTTTCTTTGTGATTGCGATGTTGTCCTCGAAGGATTTGCTTGAGCCGTCGATCATGACAGAGGAGAAACCTTTCTCGATACAGTCCTTGCAAAGCTCGAATGTGTCGCCGTGGTCCAGGTGCAGACAGATTGGAATGTCATATCCCAGCTCGTGTGCATACTCTACAGCACCCTTTGCCATGTTCTTGAGAAGGTTTGCATTGGCATATTTTCTTGCGCCGGAGGAAACCTGGATGATTACAGGTGACTTTGTCTCAACACAAGCCTGAATGATTGCCTGCAGCTGCTCAAGGTTATTGAAGTTATATGCAGGAACTGCATAAGCTTCCTTTACTGCTTTCTTGAACATCTCTCTGGTGTTCACCAAGCCAAGCTCTTTGTAACTTGTCATATAGCACGCTCCTAATTGTTTGTTTCTACTATTATCCCACGCAAAAAGCCTAATGTCAACTCACAAGCCTTGAAACTAGTTCAGGGTGACACTGTTTTATTTATGTGATATATTTAATATAATGAGTAAACTGTTGTCTTTTCTGATTATTCTTATTCTCTTAGTCTCCTGCGACGGAAACAGAGCTGTCAGCACCAACGGTGTGGAAAGCAGTTCCCAGGATTCAGGCGTCGGCAATGTGCAGGAAAAGAAGCAGGACCGGGTTAACAGCATAGAGAAGTCTATAACGGAATCCCGGGTCAGGAAGAAAAGCCACCAGAACGTGATTACTATTGAGAACTATGGGGAAAGGCGTTTTCTCCTTGCCGGAAAGTCAGAGCCTGTGACACCTGATGATTTTATTATAGGTAAGATAGTGGATACTGCTCTTAAGTCAGATTCGGCAGAGGCTGCTGTCTCCCGGTTCTTCGATGACTACAGGGCTGGGAAGATATCTAAGAATCCGGCCGGTTACTTTATGGAAGACAACCGTACACTGCTGACCATGCTTTTCGAGGAATGGTATGACTCCAGGTTCTTTCCCACATCTGTAAGGATAGGAAACGGTATTGCCGCCGGCGGAGAGACCAAGGTCACAGCCCGGTGTCTCATGGGCAACGGCGACTGCATATGTGAGTTTGTGATGGCCAAGGATGGCAGCAAGTGGAAAATCAGGAGTTTCTCAGGTAATCTGGAGGAGATGACTGTTCCGCCGGAGAAGAGAGAAGAGTTTGAACCGGAGGTTTACTACTTCTTCTAAATATGATTATATGAAAGATGGAAAGAATA
>CADAEX010000068.1:605-6547 GCA_902787125.1 uncultured Spirochaetaceae bacterium | reverse complement strand
TTTGACAGTGTCCATTTTACAGGATTCGGTTATGAATATTCCGAGAACTTCGGAAACCCCAGCCTTAGAAAGGATTTTGGATTCAAGCTTTCGCTGAGCTTCGCAGACAGGCTGATTCAGCCATACTATGCCATGAACTTTGACACATGCTCTGAAGAGGACAATAAGGGAAGGGCAACTCCGGATGACGGACCTACATTCATGGCCGGCTGCGGATTTGACTTTGATTCTGTCGGTCTTCCCCTTTGGCTTGAGGCATATTATATGAAAGGCCCTGCAGAGGATACAAATACGTTTGGTCTTGAGGCAATGTATGACCTGACTGTCGGTGAATTTGACTTCAAGGTGGGCGGATTCTATCAGAATTTCACCAGTGCCCTGAAAACAAGATGGTCTGACCGGGGTGCAGATGCAGATGACAGGGGATCGCTCTGGGGTCTTGGAATAAGATTTGCCGCATTCGGCGCTGCCATAGATGTGACTGCTGCAGGAGCAGCAGGGGAGGATTTCTGGGGCAAAGGCAACTACTCTCCATTCTCTGTTCTTGGTCTTGATGCAGAATATTTCTTTATTGACGGGCTGGGAATCAATGCCGGTGCAGCCTTTGCCTTCGGTGATTATAAAGAGACCTCGGGAGACAAGACTCTCCAGAGCTTTGAGGCCGGTCTGGTCATAAAACCTGATAAGGGCGTTCTTTACAAAGTAGGTTACATCTATGTCGACAAGGATGTAGCTTCCGATCCAGGTGTTCTTTTCCGAACACTCAACACCAAGAAAGTCACTGCCGAGAAAGGCGGCTTGTACTTCACTGTGAAAATTGATTATTGAATGTTTTTTAATATAGGAGGAACAAAATGAAAAACATTGTAAAAATCTGCTGTATCGTTCTTGCCTTAAGTATGCTTCCGGCATATGCCTTCGGAGCAAAAAAGACAGACAAGGAACAGGCAGACAAGGTTGCAGCTCTGATTGATGCAATTTACGTCCAGGAATGGACAAAGAAGACAGACAAGCAGTGTGCTGCTGCAAAGGCTGCGTGGGACAAGCTTACAGATGCACAGAAGGAGCTTGTTGAGGGAGAGAATGCAGATCCTGACTACTTTGGCCGTGATACCGGCGATGCAAGCAAGGATGATCCCCGGAATGCTGATAAAATCGGCAAGAAGGAACTGCTGGTGGTAAGCTTCGGAACTTCCTTCAACGACAGCCGGGCTCAGGATATAAAGGGTATAGAGGATGGACTCCAGAAAGCATTTCCTGACTGGGATGTAAGGCGGGCCTTCACTGCACAGATCATAATCAACCATATCCAGGCCCGGGACGGAGAGAAGATCGACAATATGGATCAGGCCCTGAACCGCGCTGTGAAGAATGGTGTTCAGATCCTTGTGATTCAGCCTACACACCTTATGCATGGTGCAGAATATGATGAGCTTAAGGCTGCTGTGGACAAATATGCCTCCAAGTTTGTGAAGGTTGTCATTGCAGAGCCTCTCCTGGGCGAAGTTGGCAATGATGCTTCCAAGATCAATGCAGACAAGAAGGCCACAGCTGTTGCACTTACCGCAGCCGCTGTAAAGACAGCCGGTTTTGATGCTCTGGAAGCTGCTGACAAAGCCAAGACAGCATTTGTATTCATGGGGCACGGAACTTCCCACACCGCAAAGGTTTCCTATTCTCAGATGCAGGCTCAGATGAATGCGCTTGGATATAAGAACGTATTTATCGGAACTGTTGAGGGAGAACCTGAGGAGACTGCATGTGAGGAGATCATCAAATCTGTTGCAGCTGCCGGTTACAAGAACGTGGTTCTCCGTCCTCTCATGGTAGTTGCAGGAGATCATGCCAACAACGATATGGCTGCGGAAGATGATGAGGAATCCTGGTTCAGTCAGTTCAAGGCTTCCGGCAAGTTCAACAAGATAGATACACAGATTGAAGGTCTTGGCCGGCTGCCGGCAATCCAGAAAATCTATGTCTCCCATACACAGGCTGCTGTAGAGTCTCTGTGATGAGAAAGTTTTTATTATTCTGCTTTATTGCAGTTATCTGTTTCCCTGTCCTGGGCGCTCCGCTTAAGGACGGGGTCTATACTGCAGACTTTAAGACTGACAGCAGCATGTTCCATGTGAACGATGCCTATGGTGGAAAAGGTGTGCTTACTGTAAAAGGGGGCAAGATGACTATTCATGTCACTATGCCCTCAAAACAGATCTTAAGCCTGTTCTGCGGCAAGGCCGATGCTGCCAAGGCTCCAGGTGCCGCACTGATTGAGCATACTGTGGACTCTGTGACCCATCCTGACGGATTTGTGGAGAAAGCTCACGGTTTCGATATTCCGGTGCCATACCTGGACAAGGATTTTGACTGTGCTCTGGTTGGCAAGAAGGGGAAGTGGTATGACCATAAGGTCTCGGTTTCCAATCCTGTCCCGACAGTCAATGATGGCAGCTATAATGCAGATGTCTCCCTTAAAGGGGGCACCGGAAGGACAACTGTCATCTCTCCTGCCGAGCTTACTGTCGAGAATGGGCTGATCTGGGCAACTATAGTTTTCAGCAGTCCTAACTACGACTATATGACAATTGGCGAGACGAGGTATGATAGAATAAATAAAGATGGGAACTCTGCATTCAGGATTCCGGTCACTCTTGATAAAGATATCAGGATAAGTGCACTCACTACTGCTATGAGCAATCCCCATCTGATTGAGTACACCCTTTATTTTGACGGAGGTTCTTTGAGTACAAGATGAGAACAAGAAGAATCCTGCTGTTTATGCTGACTATGATTCTCCTGATGTCAGGCTGCAGTCCTGCTGAAAAAAGCAGACCATTTGCCAGGCTGCAGGTCACAGAAAGCATGCAGCTGGATTTTGCCACCCAGTTCTCGGTGGATTATTACGAAGGGGGCTATAAGATGCTCTCCCTGGCAGACGGAAGCAGGTTCTTTGTTGTGCCGGAAGGAGCAAAGCTTCCGGAAGGGGCAGACCAGGTGGCTGTTCCGCTTTATCAGCCGGTGAAAAACATCTATCTTGCAGCCACATCGGCAATGTGCCTTTTCGATTCTCTGGGCAGACTTGATGCTATCAGCCTTTCCGGGACCAAGGCAGATGGCTGGTATATCCCCAATGCCCGTGCGGCCATGAACGACGGCAGAATTCTTTTTGCCGGAAAGTTCAATACCCCTGATTACGAGCTTATAACTGCCACCCAATGCCCATTGGCCATTGAATCGACTATGATCGGTCATGCTTCGGACATCAAGGAGCAGCTTGAACAGCTGGATATAGCTGTCCTGGTGGATCAGTCCAGCAACGAGCCCCATCCCCTGGGACGCTCTGAGTGGATCAAGTTTTATGGGGCACTGCTGAACGAGGAGGAGAAGGCAGATCAGATATTCAGAACTCAGGTGGGCTATCTCAATTCTGTCAAGGAGAGCACTCCCTCCGGAAAGACAGCAGCTTTTTTCTATGTCAGTTCCTCAGGCAGAATCATTGCAAGAAAGAGCGGTGATTATGTCAGCAGGATGATTGCCCTTGCCGGGGGAAAATATATCTTTGAGAACCTTGGGGACAGCACCGCCAGGATGTCCACAGTCCCTCTTGAACCGGAATTCTTCTATTCAGAGGCCAGGAATGCGGATATACTCATATATAATGCCACTATAGCAGATGAGATTTCTTCAATCTCGCAGATGGTTGAGAAATGTCCTCTGCTGGCAGATTTCAAGGCAGTTAAGAGTGGCAATGTGTGGTGCACCAGCAAGAATATGTATCAGGAGACAACCGGGCTGGGACAGATGATAAGAAGTCTCCACGAGATTTTCTCGGATATACCGGCAGATGTCTCAAAACTGCCATTCTTTTACCGTCTTAAGTAAGGAGGTCGGATGAGTAAAACCCGCTCTTGCGTTGTATTCTCACTGTTTATCATACTCCTCCTTTCTGCTGTGATGTTAAGCGCCCATATAGGGAGTGTCAGCATTTCTGCAGAAGATATTGTCAATATTTTATTCAAGGGTGACAGGTCAAATACTGTTGCATATAACATAATCTGGAAGATACGTCTTCCCCGTATTGCTCTTGCCTCCCTTTTGGGCGGGGCTCTGTCTCTTTCCGGATTCCTTATCCAGACATTCTTCCGGAATCCTATTGCTGGACCTTTTGTGCTGGGTATCTCGTCCGGTGCAAAGCTGTTCCTGGCCATTACCACAATTGTCATGACCGGGCTCTTCAATCAGATGCCTGTGCCGGTGACTGTAATCGCTTCCTTTATAGGTTCTCTTCTGTCTCTTCTCCTGGTGCTGCTTTTCACCGGCAAGGTCAGAAGCATGTCCATACTGCTTGTGATAGGAATCATGATCAGCTATATCTGCTCGGCAGTGACAGATCTTCTCATTAATTTTGCAAACGACTCTGATATTGTAAATCTTACCCATTGGTCCATGGGAAGCTTCTCTGCCGCAACCTGGCAGGATGTTTACATTTCTGCTTTTATAGTATTACCGGCACTTATAGCTGTGTTCCTTGTATCCAAGCCTATGGGAGCCTATCTTATGGGGGAAGGATATGCCAGAAGTCTTGGTGTGGACATAAAGGCATTCCGCGTGCTTCTGGTTCTCATGACCGGCATACTCTCATCCTGTGTTGCCGCCTTTGCCGGCCCTGTATCTTTTGTAGGCATAGCTGTTCCCCATATCTCCCGGCAATTGCTGAAAACATCAAAGCCTATTCTTATGATACCGGCATCCTTTTTATGCGGTGCCCTGTTCTGCGTCCTCTGCGACCTTCTGGCAAGGACTCTGTTCTCGCCGGTGGAACTTTCCATCAGCACTGTCACAAGTGCCATAGGAGCCCCTATAGTGATCTGGCTGCTTATTTCAAGGAGAGCTCGGAATGAAGATTAAGCTTGACTCTCTTACTGTGGGTTACAATGGAATTCCTCTTATCTCCGATATCACACTTTCCCTTGCAAAGGGAGAGATAATGACCCTCATAGGGCCTAACGGTTCAGGTAAATCCACTATTCTCAAGAGCATAACCCGCCATCTTGCCACCATATCCGGCACAGTGTATCTGGATGGGAAAAATATGCAGCTTATAAGTGGAAGGGATATGGCAAGGCGGCTTGCGGTGGTGCTTACCGAACGTATAAAGCCGGACCTTATGACCTGCTTTGAGTTTGTATCGGCCGGCCGTTACCCTTATACCGGAAGCTTCGGCATGCTTACTTCCCACGACAGGGAAGTGGTGAATAAAGCGCTGGAGAAAGTCAACGCCCTTGATATTGCAGATAAGGATATCTCCCGGATCAGCGACGGTCAGCGGCAGCGTATCCTGCTTGCCCGGGCAATATGCCAGGAGCCTGAAGTCATTGTTCTTGATGAGCCTACATCATTCCTGGATATAAAGCACAAGATAGAGCTTCTGGAAATACTTTCAGATATGGCAAAGAACAGCGGTATCTCTGTTGTCATGAGCCTGCACGAGATAGACCTGGCCCAGCGGATCTCTGACAAGATTGTATGCGTGAAAGGGGATCATATTGCTGCTTACGGCACACCGGAAGAAATTTTTACAGATGATATCATAAAGAGCCTGTACAATATTGAGAGCGGCTCCTTCAATGCCCTGCTTGGGAACATAGAACTTGCATCTCCTGCCGGAGATATCAGATGTTTTGTAGTGGGTGGTGGAGGCTATGGAATTCCTTATTACCGGGCATTGCAGAAGCGTGGTATTCCTTTTGCCGCTGGAATACTGCCAGGAAATGACATTGATCTTGCTGTTGCTGAACCCATTGCAGAATATGTTGTAAGAACATCACATTTTATGCCGGCTTCATCAGAGGAAATAAAAAAGGGAGAGAAACTTATTGATTCAGTCAGTACTGTAATAGACTGCGGATGTCCAACCGGTGAATATAACAGCTTTAATTCCA
>CADAEX010000068.1:0-597 GCA_902787125.1 uncultured Spirochaetaceae bacterium | reverse complement strand
GGAAAAGTGATAATAAGGTCTCTTGCAGAGCTTAAGGAGACAGAGCTATGAAACTGTCCAGAGTACTTATAGCAGGTATCTCCAGCGGAAGCGGCAAGACTACTGCGACCTGTGTTTTGTTATCGCTTTTTAAGCGCCATGGTATAAAAGTTAAAGCCTGCAAATGCGGACCTGATTATATCGATCCCATGTTCCACAGGAGAGTTTCAGGAATTCCATGTACCAATCTGGACCCGTTCTTCTGTGATGAGAACCTGCTCAGGCAACTTCTTTGCAGCACCAGGGAAGGGCAGATTACTGTCATCGAGGGAGTCATGGGCTACTATGACGGGACCAGTCAGGAGGGAACAGACAACAGCACATTCACAGTTGCAGAAAGGACTGATTCCCCGGTGATCCTGGTGGTGGATGCCAAGGGCTCTGCCGCATCACTTCTTGCAGTCATAGAAGGATTTTTACACTTTGTCCCGGAAAGCCATATCAAGGGAATTCTGTTCAACCGCATGACACAGATGAGCTATCAGACTGTCAAAGCTCTTATGGGTGACCGCTTAGGTGATTCTGTAATACCTCTTGGTTTTATTCCGGACCTTCCCG
>CADAEX010000067.1 GCA_902787125.1 uncultured Spirochaetaceae bacterium | reverse complement strand
CAGATGATCCGCTGGATGTTCTCATTTATGAGAATATCAGGACAGACCGTTCTTATTCAGACCGCTCCTTTGCCAGGCTGGTCCGGTGCACCGCATGGCTGGCAGGGCTTGAACCAGGTGATATTCAGGCTCATAAGGAGAAACTTCTAGAGGCAAACCTTGTGTTGGAAGAGGGCACCGGGTTCAGAAAACTGACCTCTGCCCAGAGCCGGGATAATGGCAAGATAGTGGTGCAGCCTGATTTTTCCCTCTATGTCCAGGGTGCTCTGAGTCTGGAAGAAAATATGACGGTTGCCTTCTATTCTGAAATCAGGGAGATGGATGTGATAAGCCGCTGGGAGGTCACCAGGGAAAGCTTTATGCGCGGTATCCGCTCCGGAATCAGTGCCGGCAGTTTCATCAGACTGCTTGAGGACAAATCCGGTTCACCGCTTCCTCAGAATATCCTGTTTTCTTTTAAAAGCTGGGAAGAGGAATGTCATGGTATTGCAGTCTTCCGTGGCTGTGTGATCAAGGTGGATGGACGGTTCTCCAAACTTCTGGATAATAACAATCTTTTTATGGGCTATGTAAAGGAAAAGCTTGCAGATGGGCTCTATCTTGTTCCTGAGGAGAAATTCCCGGATGCCATGAAGGTGGTGGAAGGTGTTTCAGGCCAGAATCTGAGCATGATCCTCTCTCCGGAGAAAAATAGTCCTGATATATTGATGCAGGCCGGGCAGAAGATGGATTTCAGCCGCTTCCAGAATTATGAAAAGCCTGATTCCAAGGTTAAAAAACATAATATCTCTGAGGAATTTTTAGAAAAGATAGAGTCATTGGATATAACTAAGGAGCAGAAAGAAGTCCTTGCCGACAGGGTTTACCGTAAGCTCATCCTTACAGATAAACAGCTTGACGGAGGCAATGTCCGGTACGAGCTTATGGAGGCCAGGGGTCTGGATTATAACAGGAAAGTCAGACTGTGCCAGCATGTGATGGAAGCAGGAGGAGCTTTCCTTGAGCTTACCTTTGGCAATAATGAAACTCTTCTGATGAAACCTGTGCAGCTTAAGAAGAGTGGAAACGACATGCTTCTGACCGGAGATGAGATTCCAGACGGCTCTCCGGTGCATGTCCAGCTCCGTAAGATACGCTATATGCGCAAGGTCCGGACATCCCTCATGGGTTGACACTGAACTTTAATTTTTTTAGTATTTTGTATTGACTATTTCTTTGGAAAAAGTTATAAAGCGAGAGTGGTGAAACTGGCAGACACGCCAGACTTAGGATCTGGTGCCTCAGGCATAAGGGTTCGAGTCCCTTCTCTCGCAAAGAGAAGGATGCCGTACGCGGGAGTAGCTCAGTGGTAGAGCGCCACCTTGCCAAGGTGGATGTCGCGGGTCCAACTCCCGTCTCCCGCTCATAAAGCAGCTTGCAAAAGCTGCTTTTTTTTTGCCATTAGACCTGAAACAAGTTCTATTATAGGGATATACAAAAGATAAAAAATTTTATATATTATTTATATTAACTTTTTAAATATTTTACAAAAGAGGACAAAAAGTGGTAGCAAGTAAAGAAATTAAGTGTCTTGAGAAGTCAAGAGTTGAGCTTTCTGTCAAAGTTGACAAGGAATTTGTAAAGAAGGAGTACGATGAGCTTCTGGCTAAGTATTCCAAGACAGCACATATCAAGGGCTTCAGACCCGGAAAGGTTCCTGCTTCTGTATTAGAGCGGAAGTTTGGAGATTCACTGGTTAACGAAGCTGGTTTCAATGTTATTGAGAAGAGCCTTCAGGAGGCACTGCTGGATGTGGAGAAGAAACCTCTTCCATATGTTACTCCGGCCCTTAAGGACGAGGAGAATCTGAAGCTGGCTCTGGACAAGGATATCGAATACACTGTTGAGTACGATACATTCCCGGAGGTGGAGCTTGGTGAGTATAAGGGTGTGGAGATTGAAGTTCCAAAGGTAGTCATCAAGGATTCTGATGTTGAACGTGAGCTGGACAAGTACCGGGAACAGAATGCCATTGTAACCGAGAAGAAGGGAACAAACGGCAAGGTTGCCAAGGATAACGTAATCACCATCAACTATGTAGAGGTGGATGCAGATGACAAGGAAGTTACCGGAACCAAGCGTGACGATTTCACTTTCACAGTAGGCACCGGCTACAACTACTACAAGCTGGATGATGATGTCATCGGCATGAAGAAAGAGGAAGAGAAGATTATCGAGAAGGAGTATGCTCCTGATTTCGAATACAAGGACCTGGCAGGCCGCAAGGTGCGCATCAAGGTAAAAGTTACCAGCATCAAGAAGAAGGAGCTGCCTGAGATCACCGACGAGCTGGCGCAGGACATCAACGAGAAGTTCAAGACCAAGGAAGACCTTATCGAGGATGTGAAGAAGCGTCTCGACGGCGTTACAGATATGAAGCTGACCGATGACAAGAAACGTGCAATCATGGAAAAGATCATCGAGTCTACCAAAGTTGATCCGCCGCAGGCAATGATTGACAACCAGATCAACACCATGTGGACCAACTTCATCTACCGGTTCGGCGGTGACGAGAAGCAGGTTGAGAAGATGCTGGCAATGGAAGGCAAGTCCAAGGACGATCTGGCAAAGGAATGGGAAGGCGAGGCACTCCGTGCTGTAAAGAGCCAGATCATAATTGCTCAGATCAGCAAGGCAGAGAAAATCGAAGCCACAGAAGAGGATATTGAGGAAGAGATCAAGACCGAAGCCGGCAGAAGCGGCATGAAGGTTGAGGAATTCAAGGAATATGTCAAAGAGAACAATATGAACGAATACTTCAAGATTGGTATCATTGACAGAAAGACCTATGACTTCCTGATTAAGAATGCAAAGATCAAGAAGGGTGCAGAGATCAAATATCTGGACTTCCTTCATAAGGCATGATTGACAGAGTATGACAGAAAAAGACAACACACTGGTTCCTATCGTCATTGAGAAGACAGGAAACGGCGAACGTTCGTACGATATCTACTCACGGCTCTTAAAGGACCGGATA
The DNA here is from genome assembly GCA_902787125.1 of uncultured Spirochaetaceae bacterium. Classification (GTDB taxonomy): domain Bacteria; phylum Spirochaetota; class Spirochaetia; order CADAEX01; family CADAEX01; genus CADAEX01. Next base: position 3,138 of record CADAEX010000067.1, on the reverse strand, counting down.
GTGTTCCTGGACGGGGAGATCAACGACCTTACTGCCGACCTGGTGGTGGCTCAGCTTCTTTTCCTTGAGTCCCAGGATCCCGAGAGAGATATCAGCCTTTATATCAATTCACCCGGCGGCATCGTAACTGCCGGACTTGCTATTTATGACACCATAAAGTACATCAAGCCGGATGTGCAGACTATCTGCATAGGACAGGCCTCTTCCATGGCTGCCGTAATTCTGGCAGGAGGAGCCAAAGGCAAACGGTTTGCCCTTCCATCCGGACGCGTTATGATGCATCAGCCCTGGGGTGGTGCCGAGGGACAGGCCAAGGATATAAACATCCAGGCAAGGGAGATCCTGCGGCTCAAGAAAATGCTCACCGAATACATTGCCAAGGATACCGGCAGGAGCGTTGAGAGTGTGGCTGCCGACCTGGAGCGGGATAACTTTATGTCTGCCTCTGAAGCCAAGGAATATGGTGTCATCGACAAGGTAATGAACAGGGCTTGATATGGCAAAAGATAAGCACAACTACTGCAGCTTCTGCGGCATGTCCGAAGAGTTGGTGGGAAACCTGATACCCGGTGTAGCAGGCTATATCTGCGAGAACTGCGTTGATATCTGCTCCGGTATTTTTGAGAATGCCCATAACAGCAAGACCGGAAAAAAAGAGAGCACATTCAATCCTCAGCTGGATGCTACCCCAGAGGAGCTCAAGGCATTTCTTGATGACTATGTTATAGGTCAGGACCAGGCCAAGAAAGTGCTTTCTGTAGCAGTATACAACCATTACAAACGGATTTTCGAGAAAGATAAAGTCGAAGAAGGGGTGGAGCTGGACAAGTCCAACGTCCTTATGATAGGCCCCACCGGAACCGGAAAGACTCTTCTGGCCAAAAGCCTTGCCAAGAAGCTTAATGTACCATTTGCAATTGCAGATGCCACCACTCTTACCGAGGCCGGCTATGTAGGCGAGGATGTGGAGAATATCCTTCTCAAGCTTATCCAGGCTGCAGGGGATGATGTGGCTGCGGCCGAGAAGGGAATCATCTATATCGACGAGATAGACAAGATCTCCAAGAAAGGGGAGAATATCTCCATTACCCGTGATGTATCAGGTGAGGGAGTACAGCAGGCCCTCCTTAAGATTGTAGAGGGAACCCAGGCATCAGTGCCACCTCAAGGGGGGCGCAAGCATCCTAATCAGGAGCTTATAAAAATCAACACAGAGAACATCCTGTTCATCTGCGGCGGTGCCTTTGTAGGATTGGATAAAATCATAGAGTCCCGTGTGGCTCAGCATCCTATGGGATTCGGTGCCGATGTGCGCCAGAGCAGCGAGAAGAATCTGGAGGATCTCTATGCCCAGATTCAGCCGGATGATCTGGTTAAATTCGGTCTTATTCCTGAGCTTATCGGACGTCTACCTATAACAGTCACTTTGAACAATCTGACAAAAGAGGATATAAAACGGATTATCACAGAGCCTAAGAATGCCATTATCAGGCAGTATGTGGCTATGCTTAAGCTGGACGATGCAGAGCTTGAGTTCACCGACGGTGCACTGGATGCAGTGGCAGAGCAGGCTATAAAGCATAAGACCGGAGCCCGGGGAATACGGGCCATTGTGGAGAGCTTCATGACCGATGTCATGTACCGACTCCCTTCTATCAAAGGGCATAAGAAAGTAGTTATTACAGAAGAAGTTGTCTCTGGACACAAAGAGCCGGAGATAATCATAGGGCAGAAATCTGCTTGATGCGAGGTACAGTATGAATTTGTGCGGAAAATCCCTTATTTCACTTAAAGACTTCACACCGGAGGAGATCCGTTATTTTCTTGATGTTGCTAAGAAAGCCAAGGATGAGCATAAGAGAGGAATCCGCAAGCAGCGCTTTCTGGGCATGACTATTGCCCTTCTTTTCGAGAAGCGCTCTACCCGTACCCGCTGTTCTTTTGAGACTGCATTCGGCGAGGAAGGCGGTCACCCTGTGTTCCTGTCCAGCGCCGATATCCAGCTTGGCGTAAAAGAGACTGTGGAGGACACTGCCCATGTTCTGGGACGCATGTTCGACTGCATCGAGTTCCGGGGTTTCAAGACCAGACATGTGGAAATTCTTTCAGAAGTGTCTGGAATTCCTGTGATCAACGGACTTTCCGATGACTTCCACCCGACCCAGGTGCTGGCTGACCTTATGACATTGGAAGAGCACTTCGGTTCACTCAAGGGAAAAAAGCTTGCATTCGTGGGAGACGGCCGGAACAATATGGCTAATTCCCTGATGATAGGCTGTGCCAAGATGGGTGTGGATGTGGCTATTGTGGCACCTGATGAACTCCATCCGGAGGACCAGCTGGTCAAGTTGACAGAAGGCTTTGCCAAGAAAGCTGGTTCCACTGTGGTTATCACTTCCGATGTTGATGCCGGAGTAAAGGGTGCAGATGTAATCTATACCGATGTATGGGCATCCATGGGGGAGGAGGCCAAGCTTGCAGAGCGCATCAAGCTGCTCAAGCCTTACCAGGTGAATGCCGGTCTTATGGCCAAGACAGGCAGGAAGAGTGTCTTTATGCACTGTCTCCCGGCAGTCCGTAACAATGAGGTGACGCCGGATGTAATAGATGGGCCTCAGTCTGTAGTATGGGACGAGGCCGAAAACCGCAAGTGGACTATCAAGGCTGTTATGCTTTGTCTGCTGGGTAAAGAGAACGAATAATTATAGGAAAGACAGGGGTTAATATTAATGGTTCTGAGGAGTCAGTGCAGAAAAATGTCGGAAACTTGGAGAAAAACGGCTATATCTTCGATGGCTGGAACTCATCACCTGATGGCTCCGGATCAGATTATGCCCCAGGCTCTTCATCTCCTGCAAAAAGTATTACACTCTATGCCAAATGGGCATTGATTTTTAACTACAATGTTTCAAATTCCATGCGAGCATCTTCACTGTCAATGGGAGCAGCCCCGGTCTCCGGTTCCTACCTGCATATTACCGGTCTTACAGAACGGGGGAAGCAGCTTGCAGAACTGGCAATAACAGAAACTATTGATGGATTCGGTGTCACCAGTATACAGTCCGGGGCTTTCCGGGGCTGCTCCAAGGTTAAGACTGTGACTATAGCTGGAAGCGTCAGGAGTATTGGTGACAGTGC
>CADAEX010000066.1 GCA_902787125.1 uncultured Spirochaetaceae bacterium | reverse complement strand
ATACAGAAGGACAGAAAGGGAACTGAAGCCTCTGTGGATGCATGGCTGAAAAAAGTATCCAAATAAAAGAACTTGTGATATAATTCAGCCGGATAGTGAGGTGCTTATGAGCGATTGTTTCGGGAAAAATGTATTCAAGCTGGGATTTGGCCTTATGCGGCTGCCCAAGCTGGAAGATGGAAAGAGCATCGATGTGCCCCAGGTCTGCAGAATGGTTGATGCCTTCATGGCAGCCGGTGGCACCTACTTTGATACCGCCTATGTCTACGATAACGGCGGCTCTGAGAAAGCCATAAAAGAGGCCTTCATAGACCGCTATCCCCGGGAGAGCTACACATTGGCCACCAAGGTGAACGCCTGGCTCAACTGCAAGGATGAGCAGGCTGCCAAGCAGCAGATTATCACAAGCCTTGAGCGGACCGGGGCCGGTTATTTCGACTACTATCTTATCCACGCCATCCAGCCCCAGAACTATAATGTATACGATGACTTCCACCTCTGGGACTATGTAAGGGAGCAGAAGGCAAAAGGGCTGGTCAGGAACTGGGGCTTCTCTTTCCATGCCGACCCGCCGCTCCTGGAGTATCTTTTAACTATCCATCCCGATGTGGATTTCGTGCAGCTCCAGATAAACTATGCGGACTGGGAGAATCCAGGTGTAGCTTCCAGAGAGTGCTATGAGATTGCCCGAAAGCATGGCAAGCCGATTGTGGTCATGGAGCCGGTTAAGGGCGGGGCCCTTGCAAAACCTATTACAGAAGTAGAGAAGATTTTCAAGGAAGCAGACCCCAAGGCATCATGTGCATCCTGGGCTATCCGCTATGTGGCTTCCCTGGATGGCATACTCTCAGTTCTTTCCGGTATGTCAAACATGGAGCAGATGGAGGACAACCTCTCATTCATGAAGAATTTCAAGCCTCTCTCTCCAGCCGAGCAGGAGGTGATCAAGAAGGCGCAGGCTGCCCTTGAGCTGGATAAATCAATCAAATGCACTGCCTGTCATTACTGCACCGATGGCTGCCCGAAGAACATTCCTATTCCAGAGATCTTTGCAGTCAAGAATGATGAGGATCATCATAAGAGCTGGGACGGGGGCAAGCGGAAGTATGTTGTGGCGGTGGTAGGCAGAGGCAAGGCCTCAGACTGCATCGAGTGCGGCCAGTGCGAGGGAGCATGCCCACAGCACCTGCCGATTATAAAACTGCTAAAAGAATGCAGGAGCATGGAATTTTAAACATTGACGTTTAGAACATTGCATAATATGATACAAATAACTTGGAGGATATTATGGTAAACACCCTTATAATACAGAAGCGTAAGCCGCTCTCAATCTCTGTGCAGGCTGCTGCGACAATTCTTGCAATTGTGGCTGCTGTGGCAGTTCCCCAGTTCTTCCACTGGCTTGGAATTGTATCCGGAGCAGGCAAGGCTCCTGGAGTGGCATTCAGCCCGATGCATCTGCCGATTATCCTCGTAGGATTCCTGGCTGGTCCTTATGCGGGTCTGATCTCTGGTCTGCTGGGTCCTGTGGTTGCCCACTATATGTCAGGTATGCCGAATGCAATGCAGCTTCCTTTCATGATGGTTGAGCTGGCAGGATACGGGCTTTCTGCCGGACTTTTACGCAGCATCAGGCTTCCCCTTGTGGCCAAGACACTTGTTGCATTGATTACAGGCCGTCTCTTCCGCATGATTGCCTGTGTTTTCGCCTTCTATCTGCTAGGAAATGAGAAGATGCGTCCGTTAGGTATCTGGATGAGCATCCCACGGGTTCTTCCCGGTATTGTACTGCAGCTTGTACTTATTCCTCTGATTGTCTTCCGTGTTGAGAACAGAGGGAAAACTGATTTTTAAAGCTTAGTTCTTATCTCGTTCAGGAACAGTTCTCCTGCCTTGGACGGAGCAGAACAGAACTGTCAAAATTAGCTCAAGGTGCCGAAGTAAAAAAGTATATCTAAGGACTTCTTAAATGAGAAAAGTTATAACCTTGATATTGCTATTGTGTGCAGCGTATTTGTCTGCAGATTCAAAGGATAATATGAAGATAAACATCAGCATCACCAGCAGCAGCGGAAATCACACTATTGCTGCAACCTTGGCTGACAACTCATCGGCAAAGGCTTTCGCAGAGCTGCTTTCCAACGGGCCTGTCACCATCGATATGCAGGACTACGGTAATTTCGAGAAAGTAGGGGACTTACCTTCATCCTTACCACGGAACGATACCAGCGTCATTACAGAACCTGGAGACATCATCCTATACCAGGGCAATAAAATAACTATTTACTACAATACAAACAGCTGGAGTTTCACCCGGCTGGGCAAGGTGGAAGGGGTAACCCCGGCAGAGCTTAAGAAGATTCTTGGCAAAGGTAATGTGACTGCAGTTTTTAAGCTGGCAAAATGAAAGTTGGCGGTTGTAAAAACCTATGTTATATTATAGTCAGGAGGAAACATGAGCAAGACTTTAGTAGCATATTTCTCAGCAGGCGGAAACACCGCATACACAGCACGGATGCTGGCACAGCAGATGGATGCAGATATCTATTCCATCAAGCCGGTGCAGAAATACACTCCCGCAGACCTTAACTGGCAGAATGCCCAGAGCCGCAGCTCAGTTGAGATGAATGACCCTAAATCACGGCCCGAGATTATCGATGGCAAGGTTGACCTTTCCCCCTATGACACAGTATGCATAGGATTCCCGATCTGGTGGTATGTGGCACCTCATGCGGTGAACACATTCATCGAGAAGAACGATTTCACAGGAAAGAAAGTGATTCTGTTCGCCACATCCGGCGGCAGCGAGATAACCAAGGCACTGGACACAATGCGGGCTCAGTACCCGCGGATGAACATTGTGGGCGGTAAGATGCTCAACGGCAAAGTGGAGCCTGGCTGCCTGGATTTCTGATTGATGACCACATTTATTTCCAATTCCGACCACTATGCTCAGGTGGTGGAGCGGATGAAGGATGTGCATAAGCTCCTTTGGATCGGCACATCTGATATCAAGGATTTATATGTCATGGAGGGGCAGAATACAAAACCTCTCCTTGGCGTCCTGTCAGACCTGGTGCGCCGTGGCGTCGAGGTTCGCCTTATCCACGCCAAGGAGCCCGGCCCTGCCTTCCGCGAGGACTTCGACAAATACCCTGAGCTCATAGATGGAATGGAGCGTGTCCTGTGTCCTCGCGTCCACTTCAAGATTGTCATATTCGACCTGAATACTGCCTATATCGGCTCTGCGAACCTTACCGGGGCAGGGCTGGGTATGAAAGGGGAGAACACCCGGAACTTCGAGGCCGGCATCCTTACCACCGACCCCGAGCTGGTGGAGAAAGCCATACAGCAGTTCGACGACGTGTGGATGGGTTCCTTCTGCAAAGAATGTAAGCGTAAGGACTTCTGTCCCGACCCTATTGTGTAGCCCATAGGCCCATCACAGTTCTTGACGCTTAAATATTAAATAAATATAATATTCCGCATGGAAAAAACAGAAGTAAGAGTCAGATATGCCCCGTCTCCTACAGGGCTTCAGCATATCGGCGGTGTCAGAACCGCTCTTTTCAACTACTTTTTTGCCCGCTCCCAGGGGGGTAAGTTCATCCTCCGCATCGAGGACACAGACCGGGAGCGCTATTCCGACGAATCCCTGGACGATCTCTATTCCACACTGGAATGGCTTGGTGTCAAATGGGATGAGGGGCCTGTAGTAGGCGGCCCTTACGGTCCTTATGTCCAGTCTGAACGGACAGAGCTTTATAGAGAATATGCCAAGAAGCTGGTGGAAAGCGGCCATGCATACTACTGCTACTGCACTCCTGAACGGCTTGAGGAGCTTCGGGAGAAGCAGACCAAGGAGAAGAAGGATTTCGGCTACGACCGTCACTGCCGCAACCTGACACCGGAAGAGGAACAGAAATACAAGGATGCAGGTATCAAACCAGTTATCCGCCTCAAGATTCCACTGGAGGGCTACACCGAGTTTGAGGATTTCCTGCTGGGGCCTATGAAAAAGCGCAACTCAGACATCAGCCCGGATCCTATCCTGCTTAAATCTGACGGTTTCCCTACATATCATCTGGCCAATGTAATAGATGACCACTTTATGAAGATAACCCATATATTGAGGGCCCAGGAGTGGGTTCCATCCATTCCTCTTCATGTGCAGCTTTACAAAGCCTTCGGCTGGGAGCCGCCTGTCTACTGCCACCTTCCTATGGTAATGGGCAGCGACGGACAGAAGCTCTCAAAACGCCACGGTTCCACATCTGTGCGGGACTTCAGGGCCAAGGGCTATCTCCCGGAAGCTATCCTCAACTATGTATCACTCATAGGCTGGAGCTACGATGACTCAAGAGAGTTCTTCACACGGGAGGAACTGGAAAAACTCTTCTGTCTTGAGAAATTGAACAAGGCACCCGGCGTATTCGACTACAAGAAGCTGGACTGGTTCAACGGCCAGTACATCCGCAAGAAGACAGACGCTGAGCTGACAGAGCTTCTTATGCCGTATCTTGAGAAGGCAGGCATAGTTCACACTCCTATGACAAAAGAGGAGGAGGATATCCTTTCAAAGGCAATCCCTCTGGCAAAGGAGCGGCTTAAATATCTTTCGGACATTCCGGAAGTCATCGGCTTCCTTTTCAAGGCGCCTGAAAGCTACAATGCTGAGGAACTTATCCCCAAGAAGCTGGACAAAGCTAAGACTCTGGAGCTGCTGAACATCCACTTGGGCATGATTCCTCAGTTCATAGAGCTTTCCGAGGAGGCTATAGAGCCTGTTCTCAGGGCAAAGTGCGACGAACTGGGTGTGAAGCTTGGAGACTTCCTTATGATTCTCAGGGTGGCTGTCACAGGAACTAAGATTTCTCCTCCTATCGTTGGCAGTATAAAACTGCTGGGTGCGGAAGAGACAGAAAAAAGAATCAACAAAGTAATAAATATTTTAAAGGGCGAGGTATAAAAATGAGCGAAGTAACAATGGATACATTGGTTTCCCTGTGCAAGAGAAGGGGATTTGTATTCCAGTCAAGCGAGATCTACGGAGGTCTTTCCTCTGCATGGGATTACGGTCCTTTGGGAATCGCGCTTAAGAAGAACATCCAGGAGTTCTGGTGGAAAGAGATGACCAGACTTCATGACAATATCGTAGGTATCGACGCAGCTATCATGATGCACCCGCGTGTATGGGAGGCATCCGGCCACGTAGAGAACTTCACTGACCCATTGGTTGACTGCAAGAAGTGCAAGATGCGTTTCCGGGAGGACAAGATTCCAGAGGAGAACGCAAAGAACAAGATCTGCCCTGAGTGCGGCGGCGAGCTTACTGCAACCAGACGGTTCAACCTTATGTTCAAGACCCATATCGGCCCAGTGGAGGATGACAACAATAATATCGTATACCTGAGACCTGAGACAGCCCAGGGTATCTATGTAAACTTCAAGAATGTAGTTCAGAACTGCAGAATGAAGGTTCCATTCGGTATTGCCCAGGTTGGAAAGGCATTCCGTAACGAGATTGTGACCAAGAACTTCATCTTCAGAACCTGCGAGTTCGAGCAGATGGAGATGCAGTACTTCGTTCAGCCGGAGGACGACATGAAGTGGTTCGAATACTGGAGAGGCGAGCGGTGGAACTACTACAAGAAGATGGGAATCCGGGAGAACAAGCTCCGCTGGCATCAGCACGGTCCAGATGAGCTGGCACACTATGCAAAGTGCGCATACGACATCGAGTATGAATTCCCTATGGGCTTCCAGGAGCTTGAGGGTGTCCACAACAGAACAGACTACGACCTGACACGGCACACCCAGTATTCAGGAAAAGATCAGTCCTACCTGGAAGAGGGTACAAACCGGAAGTTCATCCCATATATCATCGAGACATCTGCAGGACTTACCAGAAATGTCCTTATGGTTCTCTCCGATGCATACGAGGAGCAGCAGGTTGCAGAGGGAGACACAAGAGTTGTCCTCCACTTCCATCCGAATATCGCTCCTATCAAGCTGGCAGTATTCCCACTTGTCAAGAAAGATGGCCTTGCAGAGCTGGCATCTGACATCGAGCACAGCCTGCGTGACGAGTTTGCCACATACTACGACCAGAGCGGAGCTATCGGCCGCCGGTACAGAAGACAGGATGAGGTTGGAAC
>CADAEX010000065.1 GCA_902787125.1 uncultured Spirochaetaceae bacterium | reverse complement strand
GGAATACTGGACACACCAGCGGAAGGAGGGATATGAGGCATGGGGCGGCAGATAGCAGTACATAGGGGGCGGGCTCTTTATGAACTGGGCCATCTGGGCAGAGCTGGGGGCACTTTTGTTGGCCTTTATCTTCTTGTCCGGAACTGCGGTCAGGAACCCCTGGCTCTTGCTCCCCCAGGCGGTGGCGGGGGATGATGAATATCCCCCGCTATTGGTGCAGAACAGTGCATCAATAGGGCTGCCCAGCGGTGTGAACAGTGCTATGCCGAAGGTCTCGTCCACCGCGGCTGTGGTCTGGGGCTTTTCCCGAGTGTACCCGCGGTAGGCGGTGTTCACCCCTACATAGACATCGTACTCAGCCTTGGTGGAGGCCTGCATCCTCAGGAGTATATAGCTCCGGGCAGCCACCGCCTGGGCCTTGAGAGCCTCATAATGCCACTGGTCGAACATCTCGGAGGGAATCACTCCATAAAGGTATTCCTCCAGGTCCACATAGTTTATGAGCATAAGTCCCCTGTCCCGGATAAGCACCTCGATGTCACCCCTGAAAGCGCTTCCCTCAGGGAGACTGGAGACCCCTGATCTGGTTCTTATGTCTGTAAGCTTGAGGATTCCATCTGTGTTGGAAATCCTATAGGAGGAAGTTGTACCTTTTATAAGTTTAGTTTTGTTATATATTAAAATTGCACCTTTTTCATAGCGTATATTGAAAACTTCCTTAGTTTTGCTGTCTGTCACAGAGAAGGAAGTAAGCTTCTCCACTAGGCATGCCCGGACAATCCGGCCCGATTTTTTGCCTTTGAAATTGGCTGGCAGCTTCTTCACCTGCTTGTTCTGAGGTGGTGAGAAATTCTTTTCTCCCCGGGCCAGGGTGGTGTATATCTTCCGGCTGACCTTATCGGCCTCTTCCTTCTTTCCAAGCTTCTCCTTCACTCTTGCAAGTGCTGGATATGCAGCTGAATATGTCCGCTCCGAGGCCAGAGCCAGGTCATAGTAGACTTCTGCCTTGAGAAGGTCTCCCTTCAGCTCTGCACAGCAGCCTGCCTGATAATAGCTGGGTGCTGCAAACATGTTGTCTCCCTGGAAGCTGGTGTATATGTCTATGGCCTTGGTCAGGTTTCCCATCTCCTCATAGTACCGGCCTATGTAGAAGTTAAGCTCGGCATCAGGATCCTTGAAGGGTAAAAGACGCCCTGCATACCGTGTGTTTGCCTCCTTTACAGCTGCTATAAAGGCAAGTCTCCTGAACTCCGGGTTCTTGTCCCGGAACTGATTTGCCAGGTTCAATGCTTTATCGGGCTGTCCTGTCTGAAAATACTCCTGGATATTCAGCTTTGCCTCATCCAGGTTTATTCCAAAGGCATTGAAAGTGTTAAAAAGGGTTAATATCAGCAGAAGGAGGGCAGATCTCAGTCTCATCAGCACTTCCATTTGTCAGAATCTATCTTGCTCTTGATGCCTGCAACTTTGGTGAAAATTCTGTCCAGCTTGTCTGCCTCTTCCCGGCACATCATGGCCCGGGAGAAGATATCACGGAAAAAGCGCTGCATCTCCTCGGAGCCGTCTATCTTGAAAAAGCCTATGCTCCTGAAGTTCTCTATCAGGTGGCTGCAGATCTCATCCATCCTCTGGCTGGAGAGAGGGGTGAAATTACGCTTAGGCAGGCGCTTTGCACTGGCCCGGAACAGGTGATAGCACATTATCTGCACTGCATGGGACAGGTTAAGGGAAGGGAAATCGTCGGATGTGGGGATGGAGACCACAGCGTTGCACTCAGCCAGCTCGTCATCGGTAAGGCCGTGCTCCTCGTTGCCGAACACTATGGCTACCTCCCCATCAGCCATCTGGCAGATGGAATCGCACATCTCCTCCGGGAGGAATGTCCTGTATTTACGCTTTTTCCCGGCCCTGCGGCTGGTTCCCACAGAAAGGGCTGTCCCTTCAAGGGCTTCCTTTAAAGTAGGGAAGAACTGGGCATTCTGATATATATCGAAGGCGTGGACAGATCTTACCTCTATGGTGTGCTCATCATATTCCTGGGGATCTGCGATTATAAGCTGATGGATTCCCATGGTCTTCATGCTCCGGCAGACAGCCCCTATGTTTCCGCTGTCATCGGGGTGAACCAGCACAATTTTTGTCCTTTCCTTGATATCGCTCATAGTAGAAAACTACACCAAAACCATGGTTTTAGCAATGGTCAGGCTACCCTTGACACACCCAAATATTATATATATAAAAATATTTAAGGTTTTGTTTTGACGGGTAAATTTATTTGTGTCCTGGATGACACAGACTTGATACCAGAATTATGCGGTTATGGCGACCGCAATCTCAAAGCTATAGAAGAAAAGCTTCAGGTGCCTGTCTATTGCAGAGGCAACGAGATTCTGCTGGAGTCCGACAACAAGGAGAAGCAGGAGCTCTTCAGCCAGGTGATAGGTAAGATGCGCACCTACGCCCAGAAGGGTATTTCCCCTGATCTGGACATGATAACAACTCTTTTCAACGAGGCTGAAACAGGTTCAGCTGCTTCAAATGCCGACTATTCAATTACAATCGCAGGCTCAAGCCGACGGGTTTTCCCACGGAACAAGAACCAGATGCATCTTCTTGAGCTCTTTAATACTAAGGATCTGGTTTTTGCCATAGGTCCCGCCGGAACTGGCAAGACTTACCTGGCTGTAGCCAAAGCCCTGAGCGAGATTATGCAGAAGAAATACCGCAAGCTGGTGATAACCAGACCTGTGGTGGAGGCCGGAGAGAGTCTGGGCTTCCTTCCCGGAGACCTGGCTCAGAAGATAAGCCCGTACCTGAGGCCATTATATGATGCCATGGAAAGCCTTCTTTCCTTTGAGGCTGTCACCAAGCTGGAGGAGGCCGGAGTAATAGAGGTGGCTCCCCTTGCTTATATGCGGGGCCGCAGCCTTGATCACTGCTATATAATCCTGGATGAGGCCCAGAACACCACCAGGGAACAGATGAAGATGTTCCTTACCCGTATTGGAGAGCATTCCCGGGCAATAGTCACCGGCGATGTGACCCAGATAGACCTGCCTAATAAATCAGCTTCCGGACTTGTGGAAGCTGTCAAGATACTGAAAGAGATAGATGACATCGGTTTTTTGGAATTTTCTCCCGGTGACATTGTCAGAAACCGTCTGGTAAAGAAAATTATAGATGCGTATGAAAAAAATAAATGAACTTTTGCGGTACGTGACGAACCAGAAGCATAAGATCATAAAGATTGCGCTTCTGTTCTCGTTCATCATCGACCTGCTGTTTATTGTTCTTTTGAGCCGCATGGAGACTTTCTCTGACCGTTCAAATCAGCTTCAGGCTGGAATGGTGGCAGAGCGGGACATCGTGGCAAACAAGGATATCCAATATATAGACAGCAATGCTATGTCCAAGCTCAAGTATGATACCGAGAAGAAGATCATCCCTATCTTCAAGGTGGACTCAAGCATCACAGCAAATGTAATTGCCGCATTCGGAGAGTTTTCCTCCACACTTCAGACCTATTTTTCAGAGAATATGGATTATGATGCCTTTTTCAATCTGAGCGAGAAGCTTAAGGCCGACGGCTATACCATTAGTCCCGATTTTCTCTACGGAATGGGGAAGAGTCCGGCAGCCAGCCAGATACTGGAGACCAGCCGGAAGGCCCTGGAAGACCTTATGACTGTGGGTGTCATGGAAAAGACTGCGGCCGGCTATGACAAGAACCAGAATGCCGAGGTCTGGCGATGGCGGGAGAACCTGAGGGAGAAGGAGGATATTGCCCTCACAGACCTGATGACCACCGACAAGATTCCTGGATTTATCAAAAGCAGATACAGCTCTTTCCTTGATAAGAACGACCTGCAGACTGTAGTACTTTTTGTGCAGCAGTTTGCCAAGGAAAACCTTTTCTTCGACTATAACGAGACAAACAAGAAGAAGGAGACCCTGCTGGCCAACCTGGATCCAGTCTATAAGACCCTGATGCAGGGGGATGTGATTGTAAAGAAAGGTTTTATAATCTCCGACTCTGACATGGAGAAGATAGATGCCCTCAAGCAGAGCTCTTCTACCCTTGACCTGGGAGGAATAATAGGTACTGTCATTTTCCTTTCAATCCTTTTCATTATGGGAATTGTGATTATTCCTATTGTGATGGATCAGAACCGGGGCAGAAAACAGAGCTATATGCTCTTCTTCCTTATCCTTATTGAGATTTTCTTCTTCCTGTTCCTGATTCTGGTCAAGACACCGCCTCTTTTCGATAACCTGATTGCGGCACTTATCATACCTTCAGCTATGTTCTCCATGCTGCTCTCCATTGTCTGCAGTGTCATGGCAGGTGTCGGATTTGCCTTTATCTCCTCGCTGATTGTATTCCTGTTCGACATGAACAGTGCTCTTGCAGCCATATTCGTGGTACTGTCGGGTCTTTCGGGAGCTCTGGTTGTCCACAACTACAGCAAGAGAATCCAGCTTATCCGCTCAGGAGTGCACCTGGGAATCATAAACATGTTCCTTATGCTTGCTTTTGTCCTTGCATCCGGTCATTTCAACACCCACAGGCTGCTTATGGTCCTGTTCGCATTCTTCAACGGTATGGCCTGCAGCATCCTGTGTCTTGGAATTCTTCCTATCATAGAGCATGTGATGAATGTCCCGACCCAGTCCAGGCTTGCAGAGCTTTCTGACCTTAATACACCTATTCTGCAGAAGATGCTCCATATGGCATCTGGAACCTTCAACCATTCAATCCTGGTAGGAAACCTGGCCGAGGCAGCATGTATCGACATCAAGGCAAATGGTCTTCTGGCAAGGGTGGGAGGTTACTACCACGATATCGGCAAGATTGACCAGGCCGACTTCTTTATCGAGAACCAGGAGACTTACAACAGGCACGACAACCTTTCTCCAAGCCTGTCGGTATCTATAATAAAGTCTCATGTAAAATATGGTGTTGAGAAAGCCAAGGAACTGAATCTGCCGCCTGAGGTCATCGATATTATTGCCCATCATCATGGAAACGGCCTTATTTCCTATTTCTATGTGGAGGCAATGAAGCTTGAGGACAAGGCGCGGGTTACCCCCGAGGCCTATTCCTATTCCGACGGCCGGCCCAAGAGCAAGGAGGAGGCAGTTGTACTTCTGGCCGATACTATCGAGGCTGCTGTCCGTGCAATGAAGAATCCGACCCTGGAAGGAATCCAGAACAGGGTAAGTGATATCATCAAGAGCAAGATCGAGTCGGGACAGATTTCCGAGAGTGAACTTACATTCAACGATCTTAAGATTATCGAGAACTCTTTTGTCAACACACTCAGAGGTATACATCATTCAAGGATTCAATACCCGAAGCAGGAAGAGATAAATGAATTATCTTCAAATTCAAAATGAGAGCACAGTAAGGCTCAAGAAGAGACCTGTAAAGGACTTTCTGCTCAAGGTGCTGGAGAATCAGGGCAAGGACAAATGGGAAGTATCTGTACTTTTTACAGGTGATGCCTTTATCCAGAAACTGAACAGGGAGTACAGAGGCAAGGATGAGCCTACCGATGTCCTTTCCTTTGCCCAGGTGGACAACAAGGAGGCTTTTCCCGAGAAAGGGGGCAGGTTCTATGCCGGCGACATAGTGATCTCCATGGATACCCTGGCCAGGAATGCCGATTATTTTGGAATAAGCATGAACGAGGAGCTTAAACGGCTTTTAGTTCACGGAATTTTACATCTCAGCGGTATGGACCATGAGAACAACAATCCTGATCAGCCCATGCTGGTTGAACAGGAGAATATCTTAAAACTATTTACTGGAGTGGTTTTGCTTTGAAACCTGGAAGTTTTTTTCACAAATTATTTAAGACCCGTAAAGAAGACCCCAGCGGGGTGGACAGAGACCTGAATGTTGAAGAGAAAGAGATGATCAAGGGAGTGGTGGATCTGGCAGAGAAAGATGCCAAGGATATCATGGTTCCCCGTACCGATGTGGTGTTCATCTCTACCGATATGCCATTTGAAGATGTCATAAATTTGATTGCCGAATCTGGCTTCTCACGTTTTCCTGTATATGATGAGACTATCGACAACGTCATAGGAATTCTATATGTAAAAGATCTGATGAGGGAGATGGTGAAACGGAAAGATGACCCGGATTTGTCTTTTTCAATCAAGGATATTGTCCGCAA
>CADAEX010000064.1 GCA_902787125.1 uncultured Spirochaetaceae bacterium | reverse complement strand
GGAGAGGTATCCTGCAAGACGGCCTCCTCCTAAGATGCTGATGTAGCCGGAATCGTTGAACTCGCCCACCACTGTGGCCTCAACATCCCGCTTTGCAGCCAGGTCCAGGAAGGCCTTCAGGTTTTTCTCATCCACTGCAAGGCTCATCCTCTCCTGGGACTCTGACACCAGAATCTCCCATGGAGCCAGGCCCTGATATTTAAGTGGACATTTGTCCAGATCTATCACAACACCGTTGGAATACTCTGCCATCTCTCCTAGGGAGGATGAGAGGCCGCCGGCGCCGTTGTCGGTGATGCCCTGGTAGAGTCCAAGGTCCCGGGCCTCCATAAGGAAGTCACTCATCTTTTTCTGTGTTATAGGGTCGCCGATCTGCACTGCAGATACCGGTGAGGCCTCGTCCAGCACCAGAGAGGAGAATGTGGCACCGTGGATACCGTCTTTTCCGATTCGTCCTCCGATCATAACAGCCTTGTCACCTGGGTTTATATGCTTGATCCAGGTCCCCTCTCCTGCCATGGAAGCCGGCATTATACCGCCGGTACCGCAGAATACTAATGGCTTTCCTGTATATGAATCATCAAAGAGGAAGCCGCCGGCAACAGTAGGAATACCAGACTGGTTACCCCCGTCGATAATTCCGTGATGCACACCGCTCATCACAGCCTTTGGATGAAGAAGGCCTGATGGAATATCCTCATCCGGAGTATCAGGATTTCCGAAACAGAGGAAGTCTGTGTTGAAGAATGGCCGAGCTCCTTTTCCTGTTCCAATGATATCCCTATTCACACCTACAATACCGGTGATTGCTCCGCCGTATGGATCCAATGCTGATGGAGAGTTGTGGGTTTCCACCTTGAAGCATACCAGATTGTCCTTGTCAAATTCCACAACACCAGAGTTGTCGCTGAATACAGAGCGGAGGAAAGGCTTCTTATCCCAAAGATCTTTTGTCGTCTTTTTTATGTATGATGCATAAAGGGATTTGATATGCTCTTTGGTTCCTGCCTCGGTATCCTCGTAGTCGATGTCGGCGCTGAAAATCTTGTGCTTGCAGTGCTCGGACCAGGTCTGGCCTATCATCTCAAGCTCCACATCAGTGGCGTTGCCCATGCCTGCTTTCTTGCGGGCTGCAAGGGTATCAGGATTTGCAAAATATTTCTGCAGAGACTTCATCTCTGTCAGGTTAAGGGCAAGAAGACGCTCCTCAGAAAGCTTCTCCAACGCCGCATCATCCATAGATGCAAGATCAAAATCCTTGATAGTCACATCGCTGGAAACCACTTTATATGGATAGAAGTCAGGAAGCTTTTTTGAGCCCCACTCTTCCCTCTTTATGAACTCAGCCTGCTGCACCAGTGGGTTGTAGAAGGATTTCTGCATGGAAGCAATCTGCTCATCAGAAAGTTCCGGTCCTTCGATCAAGTACTGCACTGCAGTCTGCACCATCTCGTCGGCACCCAGTTTCCGGCCCAGGGCTGTCTCTATAGATTTTCGGGCCGTTATAGCTGTAGGGTTTGTAACACCTGGGCGGTATGTCACCTCCACTGCATATTTCCAGTCAGGCAGCAGAGCACCCTCTGCTGCAGGGCTGTCCACAGCAGTGCGCTGAGCCACGGCATCAGCAAAAAGGAAAGCTGCCAGCCCAGGGGTAAGTCCCTGGATATCTTTGGTCAGATAAACATCGGCCATAGCCACATTCTGTATACGGCTGTCGATATTCTGCTTAAGGGCGGCAAGCACCTTCCTGGCTCTGCCGTCAATGGCGTTATCCCGGTAATAAACTTCTGTCCTCATGTCAACTCCAATTGAATATGGAAATTATATCAGATAACAAGACAAAAAAAAAGACCTCCCTTGCGGGAGGTCTCGAAAAACTTGACATTAGATCAAGCAGCGAAATCTGGCTTAACCGGTGGAATGTAATTCTTAGGATTCTTCTTATAAATCCACTGCATAGCAATGATGAATATTACACCGGCAATACCGACAGCGTCGGTAACAACTGTAGGTACGATCATGAAGATCGCAAAGATACAGATTGCAAACCGCTCGATAAGGAACATCTTTCTTCTGATGAAGCCAGCCATACCGATAGCGAAGCTACAAGAACCGAATGCAGCAGTGATAACGCCCCAGATTACAGCAGGTGTAAATGGCTCGGTTCCGAGAAGCAGTGATGTGTTGAATACAAAGATGTAAGGTACGATGTATGCAACGGCTGCCAGACGGACGGCGTTGAATGCTGTCGGCCAGAATGGAGCACCAGCGATAGCTGCTGCTGTGTAGGATGTGATAGCAACTGGAGGTGTAAGCTCTGACATAATACCGAAGTAGAAGCAGAACAGGTGTGCTGCCAGTGGCATAACTCCTACAGAAATCATTGTAGGAACTGTCATGATGGTCATAAGGATGTAGTTAGCAACTGTAGGAACACCCATACCGAGAACCAGACACATAAGCATTGTGATGATCAGTGTCAGGTAAAGGTTACTGTGTGAAAGCTCAGTAAGAACCTTTGTGATGTGAGGTGTAAGACCTGTAAGAGTTGCAGTACCTTCTACGAATCCTGCGATAGCTGATGGAACAGCTACTACACACAGTGTCATACCTGCCTGCTCAAAGATACCCTTGAACTTTTTCAGGTTGAGTCTTGTGTCTTTTCTGAAGAAGGAGAGACATACAGCAACGATGAATGAATAGAAACATGCAGCCATTGCAGTATAACCCTTAACCAGCATGTAAACCAGCATAACTACAGGAAGAATCAGATAACCCTTTGTAAGGATATCGTGTTTCCAGGTCGGGTCAATCTCAGACTTCTTAAGTCCCCAAGCTCCGATCTTATGTGCTTCGAAGTGAATCATTGTGAATACTGAAACATAATAGAGAAGAGCAGGGATTGCAGCTGCTGTGATGATGGAGATGTAGCTGATTCCAAGGAACTCTGCCATGATGAATGCTACGGCACCCATTACAGGAGGAGTTACCTGACCACCCATGGAAGCGGAAGCCTCAGTAGCTCCAGCCAGGGCTGCAGGAATACCAGTTCTCTTCATCAGAGGAATGGTGATAACACCAGTTGTTGCAACGTTTGATGTTGATGATCCGGAGATCATAGCGAACATGGAAGATGCAACTACGGCCATCTTTGCAGGTCCACCTACGAAGTGACCAACAAGACCCTTTGCAACTTTAAGCAGAAGCTCTGCAAGACCTGTTGCATGAAGAGCTGCACCGAGAAGCAGGAACAGTGAGATGTAAGATGCAGATACTCCGATAGGAGTTCCCCACAGTGCTGCGTCGGTAAGTACGAAGTGTCTTGTAATCATAGCAAAGCTGAATCCAGGATGGTGCCAGATACCACCGCAGAGGAAACCGAAGCGGCAGTACATAAGCATGAAGATACCGATCCACATAAGGACTTTACCGATAGATCTTCTTGTTGCCTCGATAGTACCTACCAGGAGGTAGAGAGCCATAATCTGGTCAATCTTATAAACGATACCTGCTCTCTGAAGAATCTTATCAGTATTGATAGCCATATAGATACAACCGATTGTTGATGCAATAAGGAACAGCCAGTCGTACCACATTGGACCGTCTTCGACAGCCTTGTTAGCTTTCATTCTTAATTTAAGAGTAATCATTCTGCTGATGACTGCACAGATAATACAGATGACACCTACTGCAAGTACAGGAATAGTCATATCTGTCTTTGCTTTTCTTGCATAGTCAACCAGCGGAATATTGATTGTACCCATTATCATAATCCACAGGAAGAAGTGTGGGAGCCATGGCTCAACCTTCGGTCCTGCGTTCTTGTTGGAAGAATATCTCATCATACAGATCCAGAGAGCGAATGCCAAGTGAATAGCTCTCTGTCTGATGGCGGTAAACATTCCAAATCCACCTGTATAGAAGTGGAACAGAGCGAAACATACAGCGACAACAGAAATCAATGCAAGGATAGATTTTTTGTTATCGCGGTATCCGGATAATTGCTTATCCATCTCCTCTGCTTTTTTGGCCATTTCTGCAGCTTCTTTTCTGGCTGATTCGTCCATTCCTTTAAGCTGATCAGCAACGTCCTTCAAATATTCGTTATCTTTGTCCCCCATTCATAATCTCCTAGTTAGTCTTATTTTTGCAGAACATGATGTAATTATTTAAACATAAAGAAGTGCATCTGATTGCTCAGATGCACTCCCTGTGTTCAACTAAGTTATTAAACTTATTTAACCATACCTTTCTCTTTGTAGAATTTCTCAGCACCAGCGTGCAGAGGAATTGCTCCTCTTCCATCGAGAGCGATGTCAAGAGTGATGTAAGGTGTGAATGAGTGTACAGACTGGATAGCCTTGAGGCCAGGTCCGTAAAGTGTTGATACCATGTCGTAAATAACTTTCTCTGGAGCGTTAACGCCGTCAGCAACAAGACATGTACCTGTTGTTACAGTCTCAACTGCCTCATCCTGTCCGTTGTAGGAGTTTGCAGGAATTGTCCACTTTCCTACCCATGCATATTTAGCCATCAGCTTGTCTCTCTCAGCGCCGCCGATTGCAAGAATTCTTACAGGAATCTGAGCGGATGACTCAAGGATTGCACCTGCTGGAACTGCTGTCTCGTGTCCAATACCATCAAGAAGTCTGTCCTGGTAAGCCATAACTCTTTCGTTGTGGGAAAGTGGCTTCCATACGATGTCTTTATAGTTGGTGTCGAATGCGCCTTCGAAGATCTCCTGCCATGCAACTTCGTCTCCAGATCCTGGGGATCCTGGGCAGAAGCTAGCTTTTGCTGCGCAGAACTCTTTGAATGTTGTGAACTTTGATGCCTTCTGTACCTGTGCCTGGAATACCAGTGGGTAAAGGTTTGCACAGAATGTCAGGTTGTCATATTTCTGACCCTGGAACAGCTTCTCGCCATTGAAAGCGTAGAATGTTACGTTTGTCTCAGAAAGACCAATCTGCATCTGGTTCTGCATCATAAGTCTCAGGTTCTCTGTTCCACCGCCAGTAGCCTGTGCTGTGATGATGGAGTCAGTGTGTGTCATAACCTGACCTGCAATAGCTGATCCTGTAGGATACCAGGATCCACCTAAGCTTGATGTTCCCATGATAGCTTTGTTTCCGGAAGCTGCATTTCCTTCAGCTGTTCCGTTAGCAAATGCCATGGAAGCGCAGAGAATCAAGCAAAGAGCGAGTACGATACTTCTTTTCATTTTTCTCTCCTAAAATTTAATTCACCAATAAACTTTGGTGACAGAAAACTAATTCTGTATTTTTGATATTATCACGGTTAGGCAAATTGTCAAGAACAAAATTTTCTTTTTTGACATTAATGGTAAGGCTATTTATTAAATTTATCTATTTTCTCTAATATAATGATATTTTTACAGTTTTTTAACATTTCTCATTAGAAATCCCCCTAAAAACATCTTTCCAATAAGGATTTAATAGAAAAAATCGTTTCATGGCAAAGAATGGATTCCTGCTATTTTTATACATTTTTAACAATTTTTGCATATTGAATATCTCTAATAACTCTAATATATAAAGCCCAAATTTCATAAAAAATCAAAAAAAAATGAAAATAATTCATCATTATAGTTGAATCCTAATTGACTGTTTTATTTAAAATAATAAAATATAAATAAAGTTATCCATCTTTGGATTTTAAAAACTCATAAAAGGAGAATATTATGAAATTAAAAGACATCAAAATTCAGAAAACTCTGAAAAAGACTATTCTTCTGAACCCAGGTCCTTCAACAACAACAAAAACAGTTAAGGCATCTTTGCTTCAGAACGATATCTGCCACAGAGAGGGATCTTTTGCAGCTATCACAAGAAAAGTTGCTGATGACCTTGTAAAGATCGTTCACGGAAAGAAAGGCGACTATGTTGCAACACTCTTCGCAGGCTCCGGCTCCATCTGTATCGATGTTGCTGTTGGATCTCTTATTCCTGACGGAAAGAAGATCATGATTGTCAACAACGGTTTCTACAATGACAGAGCTATGCAGGCTGCTCAGTACTACAGAATTCCTGTTGTAAACTGTGCATTCGACATTCTTACCCTCCCTGACCTCAAGAAAGTTGAGGAAACTCTTGCTGCAAACAAGGACGATGTAGCTGCTGTTTACATGGCACACCAGGAGACAGGAACAGGTCTCTGCAACCCGATCAGAGAGGTTGGTGCAATCGCTCACAAGTATGGCAAAATCTTCATCTCCGACACCACATCAACACTTGGAATCATCCCAATCGACGTATACAAGGACAACATCGACTTCTGCATGGCTTCCAGCCAGAA
>CADAEX010000063.1 GCA_902787125.1 uncultured Spirochaetaceae bacterium | reverse complement strand
TCTCCCACTCCGGTGTGGAGAACATAGAGGTCACAGTTAGGTTTATGAAGAATGTAAAGGTTGAATCCGCTCGGACATGGCAGTTTCTCAAGCTTCCCATAGTGGGCAAATATAGAGTCAGTTTCAATTGCTACAATCAGACCGATCCGTTTCATGTCAGATCCTCCAGATATTTCTTTGCATATTTGTTATCAGGATCAAACTCCAAAGCTGTACCAAAGAAGCTTTTTGCCTGTTCCTTGTCCCCCTTCTTAAGAGAAAGTAGACCGAAGTTGATCAGTATACGGCTGTTCTCGCTGTCCTTATACAAAGCATCCTTAAGGCATTTCTCTGCTTTCTCAATATCTCCGGTCTCCATGCAGCAGACAGCCAGCTCATTCAAAAGATCCACTGTGTCGCAGCCGCATTTCTGTGCCTTAAGGAAAGCCTCCTTGGCCTCGGCATACCTGCCAGCCTTGCGGTATCCCCAGCCCAGCACAAACCAGCCGTTCCAGATATCCTCGTGATCCTTGATGAATTCTTTAATCCGCTCTATTCCCTTGTCCAGCATATCCATCCTGATATAGTCGTAAGCCTCGCTGAACATGGTGTCGGCAAGATCATGACTATCCAGCTTATCAATTATTTCCTGAGCCGCAGCCTTACGCTCCTCGTTATTTCCAAGGGAGATATAATCGGATAAATGATCCCGGGCTTTCCCGTAATTGCTCTGGTTAAGGAAGAAAGCTCCTGCATAGAAATGGGTGTCTGCATAGAGAGGGTCTTTCTCCAAAGCCCGTTTATAGGTATTGTATGCCTTGTCGTTATACTCTTCCTCGCAGCATTCATCCCCCGATTCCTTAAGGCTTTTCGCATGCTCCTCATACACCCGTGCCAGATTGAGCATATTGGGAATATCGTCAGGCTCAAGCCCCTCAAGAGCCAGGAAAATCTCCTCTGCTATTGCAAAATCCTTATTGGAAGCCTTGAAGATACCTACCTGGGTCATCTCCTTGAACAGGTCGGGTTTTACAGCCTTTATAAAATGCCGGTAATAATCGGTGTGCTTAAAATCCCGGTCATAGGCCAGAATCTTGAGCATGGCGGCAATTATCATCTCCCAGGAAAGATCGTTGGGATCGTAATCTGCTTTTCCCGGCAGTTTCTCCACCGGAAGAGGCACAGCGGGATCAACAGTAAAACCGTTTATATCCCGTTTCATATCATCTGTAAGCTTGATAAAAACTATACTATCGTCCATACTGATAATTTACTACATATTGACTATTTTAGCAAATGCTTTTACCTTTCAAAAACAGGAGCAGACTGTGATATTCCATACCTTTACAGCAGATGAGACCGAAGCCCTTGGCAGGAAGCTGGCAGAACGTCTTGAGCCCAATTCCATCATTGCATTGAACGGGGTTCTGGGAGCAGGAAAAACTGTGCTTACACGGGGCATCGCCCGGGGTCTTGGAATTGATGGAATAATAAAAAGCCCTACCTTCACCATAATATGTGAATATGAGGGAAGACTGCCCCTGTACCATATGGACATGTACCGCATATCAAGCGATGATGAATTTGAGATGACAGGGGGTAAAGAGCTGCTTACATCAGGTGGTGTATGCGTTATTGAGTGGAGCGGGAATATCAGGGACAGCCTGCCGGAAGATATCATCAATATTACAATTAAAGTGATAACCCCCGAAGAACGGGAGATAGAAATAGAGGGAATCAAGCTATGACCACACTGGCATTTGACACAAGCACCGAAATCTTAGGAATCTGCCTTGAGCAGGATGACAAGTACTATAACTACACAGCCAAGGCCGGTCTCAAGCACTCAGAGAATCTTCTGAAGGAGATTGACCACCTCTACTCCAGTTCTGGAATTGACAAGAAGAGCACAGACCTTATTGTATGCGCAAAGGGACCTGGCTCCTTCACTGGACTCCGCATCGGTATGTCCATAGCAAAAGGGCTTGCTGACGGTTTCGGATGTCCTATGATATCTGTCCCTACCCTGGATATCTTAGCCTGCGGGTACAGCTATTTAAAAGGTGCAGTAATGCCTGTCCTTGATGCCAAGAGCGGCAAGGTATTCACTGCTGTATATGTGGATGGGAAGCGTGTCACCGATTATCTGGATATTGAGAAAGATAAATTAGGTGGTATTTTCACCACATATGACAAGGTTTTTCTCACAGGTTCCTACGCCCCTGCCATCATGGAGCTTTACCCTGCCGAAAAGAGGCTGACATTAGTTCCGGACTGGAACAGCTGCCATATAGAAAACTGCCTCGCATTAGGCAAAAAATTATTTGAAGGGGGTAGTCAGGACCCTGAGAACTCAGGCCCCATCTATATCCGGCCCAGCGAGGCAGAACTTACCAAGATGTCACACTGAAACAAGTTCAGTCTGGCTTTCTCTGACTGCAGCTTTTGGTGCATCCGCTGCACCCGCAGCCGCAGCCTCCACTCTTTTTCTTTTTAATTATGCTGACTATGGCTGCGGCAACTATTGCCACAACCACAGCCAGAACTATAAAAGTTCCCATATTTAAATCCTATATTTATCCTTGCGGAACAGCATATACACTACAAACACCAGGGCTGCAGCACCGAATACAGTACCTATTCCGAAGCTTCCTGTGAATGCCATTCCCAGCTGATATACTATCAGACCTACGATATAGGCTGCAACACACTGGTATGTGATTGCGAATGCAGTCCACTTTCCGCTGTTCATCTCACGCTTGATGGCACCCATGGCTGCAAAGCAAGGAGCACACAGCAGGTTGAAGA
The DNA here is from genome assembly GCA_902787125.1 of uncultured Spirochaetaceae bacterium. Taxonomy (GTDB): domain Bacteria; phylum Spirochaetota; class Spirochaetia; order CADAEX01; family CADAEX01; genus CADAEX01. The sequence continues at coordinate 6,093 of CADAEX010000063.1, read as the reverse complement.
TGAGGAATGACATACCTGACAGGTGGTTGAAGGCCTGCGCCATGTTTGCCCAGGTCTCCTCGCCGCCGTACAGGATTCCCATTGTTCCTACAATATTCTCTTTTGCAACCAGACCGGTGATGGAGGCTACAGTAGCCTGCCAGTTACCCCAGCCCAGAGGTGCGAAGATCCATGCGATGGCACTGCCCAGCTTAGCCAGGATACTTGAGTCAAGCTGATCCTCCTCAAGCATTCCGAAGCCGTTCTCAGTCCATCCGAAGAAGGAGAAGAACCAGACAAAGATAGTTGAAAGGAGAATTATTGTTCCAGCCTTCTTGATGAAGGACCATCCACGCTCCCACATAGAGCGGAGAACGTTGCCCACTGTCGGCCAGTGATATGCAGGAAGCTCCATGACAAACGGAGCAGGATCGCCGGAGAAAATCTTGGTCTTCTTAAGTATAATACCGGAGCAGATGATTGCACCGATTCCGATGAAGTATGCTGATGTTGCAACCCAGGCAGAGCCTCCGAAGATAGCGCCGGATACCAGAGCTATGAATGGCACCTTGGCACCGCAAGGAATGAATGTGGTGGTCATGATTGTCATTCTTCTGTCCCGCTCGCTCTCGATTGTACGGCAGGCCATGATTCCCGGAACGCCGCATCCAACACCTACCAGCATAGGGATGAAGGATTTACCGGAAAGGCCGAACCGGCGGAAGATACGGTCAAGGATGAAGGCGATTCTTGCCATGTATCCGCAGGATTCAAGGAATGCCAGGAACAGGAAGAGGACAAGCATCTGAGGCACAAAGCCCAGGACTGCACCTACACCGGCTACAATACCGTCAAGGATAAGTCCCTTGAGCCAGTCTGCACATTCTATTGCATCAAGACCGCTCTCTATCAGAGCAGGAATACCAGGAACCCATACACCGTAATCAGCAGGATCAGGTCCTTCCTCTCCATATTTTTCTTCCATCTCCTTGGCCTCGGCAACCATTTCGTCGGTAATCTCGATAGGATCAGAGACTTCCATAGTCTCATCATCTATGGTCACATAAGTCTTTTCGCCGGCTTCAACTGCCCCAAGGATCTCGGCAGTATCACCATATTCCTCGGCCGCTTCCTCGTAGGCACTGCCTCCGATTCCAAACAGATGATAACCGTCGCCGAACAGGTTGTCGTTGGTCCAGTCTGTGGCAGCTGCACCTATTGTCACCATAGCCACATAGTAGACAAGCCACATTACAACAGCAAAAATCGGCAGGGCCAGCCACCGGTTGGTCACAACCCGGTCAATCTTATCTGTGGTGCTCAGTTTGCCAAGATTCTTTTTCTTATAACATCCCCCTATGATAGATGCGATATATGTATAACGCTCGTTGGTGATGATAGACTCGGCATCGTCATCCAGCTCTTTCTCGCAGGCCTTGATATCTGCCTCAATGTGTTCCAGGACTCCCTTGTCAATCTTAAGGGCTTCCTGCACCTTCTTGTCCCGCTCGAAGAGCTTGACCGCATACCACCGCTGCTTCTCGTCCGGCATATCGTGGAGAACAGCCTCCTCGATATGGGCAATGGCATGCTCAACACAGCCGCTGAAGGAGTGAGGAGAAACCATCTTGACTTTTTTCTTCACAGCCTGGACTGCTTCGGCAACAGCCTTCTCTATTCCGGTTCCCTTGAGGGCAGAAATCTCCACAACAGGACAGCCAAGCTCGGAAGCCAGCTTCTTTGTATCAATCTTATCCCCCTGCTTGGCAACAACATCCATCATGTTCACAGCCACCACCATAGGGAGCCCCAGCTCTGCCAGCTGTGTGGTCAGATAAAGGTTACGCTCCAGGTTGGTACCGTCCACTATGTTGAGGATTGCGTCAGGATTCTCATTAATCAGGTAGTTACGTGCAACCACCTCTTCCAGTGTATATGGAGAAAGGGAATAGATACCAGGCAGGTCTGTGATTCCCACATTCTTATCAGCCTTATAGGTTCCCTCTTTCTTCTCTACAGTTACTCCAGGCCAGTTTCCTACAAACTGGTTGGCACCGGTAAGGGCATTGAACAGAGTTGTCTTACCGCTGTTGGGGTTTCCGGCAAGTGCAATCTTAATCATTTTTCCACCTCCACCATCTCGGCATCAAATTTGCGGATGGAAAGCTCGTATCCCCGCACAGTAATCTCAACAGGATCCCCAAGAGGAGCAACCTTCCGCACTGAGAAGCCGGTTCCTTTTGTAAGTCCCATGTCCATGATGCGCCGCTTTATGGCACCTTCCCCATTGATTTTGACTACCTTGGCTGTATCGCCAGGTTTCAAATCCCTTAAAGTCATATCTACCTCCCTACTACAATCCTTGAAGCCATCTCCCGGTCTATTGCCACCCGGGAATCTTTGACAGCAATGATGAGGTTGCCGGCCAGCTCATTGATCACAGAAATCTCTTCTCCCTCAATGAAGCCCAGGTTGTTCAGATGCCGGCGCGCCTCGTCCTTGCCGTTGATTTTCTTTATAAAATATGGAGTTTTCTTGTCAGCAAATGTAAGTGGAATCATCTCAACCCTCTATGTGGTTAGCATATACTAATTAGCATAGACTAACTGTTAGCACACGCTAACTTTTTACCACTGGAAATAAAAAGTGTCAATAGGTTAGCTTGAACTAACCTAAAAGAAAAATAGGTATTTGCAACGAGACCGCATATATATTATAATTATTAATATGAACAGGACATTGCGGGATCTTGCCATAGGAGAAAGCGGAGTTGTCACAGCGGTAAAGGGTTCCGGAGTATTGCGCCAGCACCTTCTGGATATGGGGCTTATTCCAGGGACATCAGTAACTGTGGTGAAGTTCGCCCCTATGGGTGACCCCATAGAGATACAGATATATGGTTATGAGCTGACCCTGCGCCTTGCAGAGGCCGAGCACATCCTGGTTGCCCCTGATGAAGCGGCAAGACCGGAAGAAAAACCGGCTGATAAGTCAGACTATATTAAAGCCCACACAGTGACACCCCACCCCGGTCTTGGCGAGGAGGGGCGGTTCCATCCAAAAGGAACAGGTAATCCGCTGCCGGAAGGAACACAGCTTACCTTTGCTCTGGTGGGCAACCAGAACTGCGGCAAGACTACCCTCTTCAACCAGCTTACAGGAATGAACCAGCGGGTAGGCAACTTCCCGGGTGTCACAGTTGACCGGAAGGATGGCGTAATAAAAGGGCATCCTGACACACTTGTCACCGATCTCCCCGGCATCTATTCCATGTCCCCTTACAGCAGCGAGGAGCTGGTATCCCGGAACTTTGTACTGGACGAGAAACCCAAGGCTATCATTAATATTGTGGATGCCACAAATATAGAGAGAAACCTTTTCCTTACGCTTCAGTTATTGGAGCTTAATGTACCAATGGTTGTAGCCCTTAATATGATGGACGAGCTCAGCGCCAACGGCGGCTCTGTGGATGTGAACGCCATGGAGGAGCTGCTGGGAGTTCCTGTAGTTCCTATCTCTGCGGAAAGCAGGATTTCTGCGACGAAGAGAGCCACGGAGGCGCTGTCCACCGTTGTATCCACTCCATATCATTCTTTATAATGGACCATGCTGCACGAGTCGGCATCCCCCTGCTTTTTGCTGTCAACAAGATAATAGAGGGAGACGATGATCTGGCCAAGCGCCTTGAATTGGACCAGAACGAGAAGGAGACCATACTCCATATTGTGTCCCAGATGGAGACCGAGCGGGGCCTGGACCGGAACGCAGCCATAGCAGAGATGCGTTTCCAGTTCATCCGCAAGGTGTGCGCCGCATCGGTGCACAAGCCCAAGGAGAGCAAGGAGCGGAACAGAAGCCTTAAGATAGATAAGATCCTTACAGGCAAGTTCACTGGAATTCCAGCATTCATAGGGGTCATGGCCCTTATCTTCTACCTCACTTTCGATGTCATAGGACTAAGGCTCCAGGCTCTGATTGAGTTAGGCGTTGATAAAGTAACTGCCATAGTGGACAATCTGCTTGCAGTGATGAATGTGAATCCATTCCTCCACGGCCTTGTCATAGAGGGAATATTCGGGGGTGTGGGCAGCGTGCTCAGTTTCATTCCTATCATCATCACACTGTTCTTCTTTCTTTCTATATTGGAGGATTCAGGATACGCCACCCGTATTGCCTTTGTCATGGACAGGCTCCTCAGGAAGATAGGACTTTCGGGACGGAGCATTGTTCCTATGCTTATCGGATTCGGCTGCACTGTACCTGCGGTGATGGCCACCAGGACCCTCCCCAGCGAGAGGGACCGGCGTATGACCATTCTGCTGGCACCCTTCATGAGCTGCAGCGCCAAGCTTCCAATCTATGCATTCTTTGTAAGCGCCTTCTTCCCCAAGAACGGAGCATATATAATGATTATGCTGTATCTTGTGGGAATAATTTTTGGTATTCTGATCGCCCTCCTCTACAAGAAAATTCTCTTCAAGGGTGAGGCAGTGCCATTTGTCATGGAATTGCCTAACTACAGATTCCCCCGGGCCGGAAATATAGCCAGGCTTCTTTGGGCCAAGGCCAAGGACTTCCTTGAGAGAGCCTTCACCGTGATACTGGTTGCAACTTTAATCATCTGGATACTTCAGAGCATCGATTTCAACTTCCATATGGTGGTTGACTCCGAAGACAGCATGCTGGCTGTGATTGCAGGCGCCTTCGCCGTGATCATGAAGCCGGTGGGACTTGGAAGCTGGCAGATATGTACATCCCTTATTTCAGGATTCATGGCCAAGGAGAGCGTGGTCTCCACCCTGGCTGTTCTGTTTGACGGAGATGTGACACAGGTTCTCACAGGACTTCAGGCCATGTCCATGCTGATTTTCTCCCTCCTCTACACCCCATGTGTTGCTGCAATAGCCGCAATCAAGAGGGAGCTGGGAACCAAGTGGGCTGTCAGCGTAGTATTCTGGCAGTGCCTTGTGGCATGGCTTGCCTCCCTGGCAGTCTATCAAATAGGATCACTTCTTTTCTGAAAAATTTTTGTAGTTAGCATTGACTAACTCAAAGAAAGTCTATATCATCCCTTTTTAGTTAGCCGTTGCTAACTAAAAAGTTTTCAGACCTGTTTTCAAGAAATGGGAACAGGAATATGCGGGGCTGGGGCTTTCTGTCTCTGTCATAGAAAAGTCGGGAATAACCAAGCTGGTGCTGGTATACAACAGACGCTGGGTACAGAATATACTTGCCGAATCATCGGTACAGACCTACCTTGCCGCCAAAGGATACCGGACTGATTCCGAAGTCCAGGAAATAATAAAAGATTTGACAGACCGTATAAAGCCGGACACTCTGTTTCCCCACGAAATCGGAATAATACTGGGATATCCGGTGGAGGATGTAATTGCCTTTGTGGATAAGGCAAGAAAATGCCAGTGCAGCTATAAAAGATGCAGCGGCATGTGCAGAAAGATGTTTGATGCAGGCTATTCAGTCCATCAGATAATAAAAAATTATAAAGAGAGGTATGCAACATGAAAATTGCAGTAATTTATGCAAGTACAACAGGAAACACAGAAGCTATGGCAAATGCTGTTTCTGACGCAGCAAAGGCATCCGGAGCCGAGGTAATCTTTGGAACAGCTGATAAGGCAGACAAAGCTGCTGTCCTATCCTGCGACATCCTGCTTTTAGGCAGCCCTGCCATGGGTGATGAAGTGCTTGAGGACACTATGGAGGAATTTTTTGCTTCTATAGAAAAATCCATAGGTTCAAAGAAAGTCGCTGTATTCGGCTCTTATGACTGGGGCGACGGACAGTGGCTGCGGGATTGGGCAGATAGGATAAAGGCTGCCGGAGCTGTTCTGGCCGCAGAACCATTTATGGTGAACCTTACCCCAGCCGATTCTGACCTTGAGAAGTGCAAGGAGTGGACTGCCACCGCCATAAAATAATATAGACAGCTGTTCTCTGGGGTGATATAGTTTTTATAATGAACTATACTATTTTCAAGGACTGCCTGGATAACTGGAACAGGGTGGCAAAACCCCTCCACAGTCTGGGATTACTTGAGGATCTGATTGCAAAAATTGCCGCATCCCAGGGAATTGCCCGCCCCTACATTTCAGG
>CADAEX010000062.1 GCA_902787125.1 uncultured Spirochaetaceae bacterium | reverse complement strand
ATACAGCAGGCTCAGGATCTGGAGCGGGCAGGTTACATGACCAGTGCTCTTATAGCTACATTCTCCGAGATGGACAGAATGAGGTTCCTGAACAAGATTAAAGATGAAAATATCTTTGATGCTCTGAACGAGGCAAAAAAGAACTTTGAAGACACATCTGCTCCTCATGTTAGATTTCTGGATGGATTCCGTGCATATCTAAACGAGGATTTTGATAAGGCAGATGAAGTCTTTGAGTCGATAACACCGGAAGTACCTTTGAACTATTACACATACCTGCAGATGGCATGCCGGGCAAACAGCTCCAAGACCAGCCGTGAGCTGGTAAATTCATTCGGTGCCCTGGAGGACAAGTTCCCTCTGTTCCAGGGATATTACTACTATCTATGGACATCAATAAGAAAGAATGACCTCCTCACCAAAGAGGATCAGCCTCTTATGCAGCAGTGCATACTGTCAAATCCTGGTTCCAGGTTCGGAATAGAGACCAAAAAAGCCCTTGGCAAACTCTATGGTCTCGATGACGGTGAGAAAATCCTGCTGCCTGATGAGCTTACAGTCTATCTGATGAGGGTAAGAAACGGCGAGAAGCCTGAAGTTCTTGAGCCTGTTGCCCAGCTTCTGGAGATGAAGGATAATCCGTTTAAAGACAGCGCTCTCCTTATGGTGCCGGAACTTAAGAAGTTACCAGGTGTGGCAGACTGGCTGAATAAAAGACTGGGTATCTGACCATGATCTGCGGAATGGACGAAGTGGGCCGTGGGCCTCTTGCAGGCCCGGTGGTGGCTTCCGCTGTAGTGCTGCCTCCTGATTTTCCTGTTGAGATTCTTGCTGACTCTAAAAAACTGTCTGAGAAAAAGCGGCGGGAGGCCTACGATATCATTATCCAGAAAGCTGTTTCCTATGGAACTGGCTGGGTATGGCCCCAGGAGATTGACGAGATCAATATTCTGAATGCTTCTCTCCTGGCTATGAAGCGGGCCTGGCTCTCTATGTCAGTGCCAGTCAGACCTGACAAGATTCTTGTGGATGGTCTGTTTACGCCTCCTATCGAGACCGATATCCCTATGGAAGCGATTGTCAAAGGTGATGACAAGATTCACGAGATCATGGCAGCCTCAATTCTGGCCAAGGTGCAGCGGGATCAGTGGATGGTGGATTATGCAAAAAAAGATGACCGGTATGGGTTTGAGAAACATAAGGGATACCCTACCAAAGCCCACCGGGAGGCAGTGGCAAGGTATGGTTTAAGCCCTATTCACCGAAAGAGTTTCCGGGTTTCTGTTTCCTGAAAACCTTGAAAGCTCTGTTCAGCTCCTTCATGAAGTTCTCTATATCTTCCTCGTAAACCATGATGGAGTGACGGTCAAAGGTCCCATCTGGCTTCTTTGTGCTCTCCACAATGTTCAGAAAATGGCTTCCCATCCTGTTTTCCTTCACATTGAAAAAATAAGTCCTTTTCTCTGTCTGAACCTGTGATGAAAAAATTTCTCCTCTGATAGCCATATTCTCTCCTTATCCGAACTTTACTGTATTGGATATGTTTGTTCAATAACTCTATTGACAATTTGTTTTTGATTTTGTATAAAATATCTGTTCGCGCCTGTGGTATAATGGCTATTACCTCAGCCCTCCAAGCTGATGATGTCGGTTCGATTCCGATCGGGCGCTTACCCCGTTGGGGTATCCTTACTTATGAGCACGGGTTCAAACCCGGCTTTTTTTTTGCACCAATGCCTTCAGATCATCCATGGATTCACAGATAAATTCAGGTTCTACGCTTTCCAGTACAGCTCTGGGCTGCCAGCCGTAGGTCACCGCAATGGTGTGGGCTCCTGCCTTTCTTCCCTCTGTTATGTCCCCCATGGAATCGCCTATCATGTAGGTGTCATCGGGGTCAGCAGAAAGCTTTTCCATTATGTGCTTTATCTTCTCCGATTTGGTGCCTGGAGTATCGGCTCCCACTATATAGTCAGGCAGTTCGGCAAGTCCTGCCATCTGAAGTCTCTTCTTTACAGTACCGGATCCATTTGCTGTGTTTATGGCAAGGTATGCTCCCGACTCCTTCACCATCCTGAAGATATCTCCGATGCCGTCAAAAATTTTTGCCTTTATGGCGTTGGCCTGAAGCATTGTCATAAGTTCGCCGGTATAGCGGTGTCTGTTTTCTGAAGAGATTCCCAGAAGGCCGAAAGCAGCCTCGGCAGTCACATGAGGAAGCTTGGCTATAGCCTCCTTGGTCAGCTCTCCAGGAAAGCCGTATTTATCCTTGAGGACATTGAATGCTTCGATGCACATGTCAAGAGAGTCGGCAATAACTCCGTCGTAATCAAAAATGAATATTTTTTTTGCCATAATTTATCCTATGCAGATTGAAATTTCTTGTATGAAAATATAACATTGTAAATTGATTTTAACAATCGGGAGAAAAAATGGAAAATAACAGAATCGTTGATTTCAGTAAGACATCGCTGCACGACATCTATGGTGAGAATTGTTTTAATGACGCTATCATGAGAGAGCTGCTGCCAAAAGCAGTCTACAAAGAGCTCAAGGAGGTTCAGCAGGGAAACAAGGAATTGACACTGGAGACAGCCAACGCAGTTGCCAGCGCCATGAAGACCTGGGCAGTATCTAAAGGTGCAACCCACTTTACCCACTGGTTCCAGCCCCTCAATGATCTTACTGCAGAAAAACATGATTCTTTCATCGCACCGACAGAGGACGGCAAGGTTATCCTTGAATTCTCGGGAAAAGAGCTTATCAAGGGTGAGTCCGATGCATCATCCTTCCCATCCGGCGGTCTCCGGGCCACCTTCGAAGCAAGAGGCTATACAGCATGGGACACCACATCTCCTGCTTTCCTTATGGCAGACAACACAGGTGTGACTCTGAACATCCCTACAGCATTCTTCTCATACACCGGTGAGTCTCTGGACAAGAAGGGACCCCTCCTCAAGTCCATGGACGCTCTGGATAAGTCTGCAGTCCGGCTTCTGAGGGCAATCGGCAACAAAACTGTAAAAAAGGTATCTGCTTCTGTAGGTCCTGAGCAGGAATACTTCCTGGTGGACCGCAAATACTACGACACAAGATCTGACCTGGTGCTCTGCAAGCGTACCCTCTACGGTTCCATGCCTGGAAAGGGACAGGAACTGAACAGCCACTACTACGGAAACATCCAGCTTAAAGTTGCAGACTTCATGCGGGAGCTCAACTGCGAGCTGTGGAAGATGGGCATTCCTGCCAAGACACAGCATAATGAGGTGGCTCCTAACCAGTTCGAGATTGCACCTATCTATTCCACAGTCAATGTGGCCACTGACCAGAACCAGCTGACCATGCTCATACTCCGCAAGGTGGCAAAGCGTCACGGCCTTGCAGTCCTTCTTAACGAGAAACCTTTCGAGGGAGTGAACGGCAGCGGCAAGCATAACAACTGGTCACTTACAACAGACGATGGCACAAACCTGATGGATCCGGGCGACGACCCTAAGTCCAACACCCAGTTCCTGCTGTTCCTCTGTGCCTTTATCAAGGCCTGCGACAAGTATGCGGGACTTCTGCGGTTCTCTGCAAGCAATGCTGGCAACGACTACCGTCTGGGCGGAAGCGAGGCACCACCAGCCGTCATCTCTGTATACCTAGGCTCTGAGCTGGAGGAAATTCTTGAGAAGCTTTCAAAGCACGAGGACATAACCTCTGCCAAGGTGGGCAAGATTCAGTTCGGTGTCAACTCACTGCCAACTGTACTCAAGGATTCCACAGACCGGAACAGGACAAGCCCCATGGCATTCACCGGAAACAAGTTCGAATTCCGTATGGTAGGTTCTTCTGCATCCATTGCAAAGCCAAATACAGTGATCAATACAATTATGGCTTCTGTACTGGAGGAGTTTGCTGCCGAGCTTGAGAAATCCAAGAAGAAGTCAGACACAATCCTGAAGCTGATCATTGACACATATAAGGCTCACAAGAGAGTAATCTTCAACGGAAACGGCTATTCTGAAGAGTGGAAAGAGGAGGCTGCCCGCCGTGGTCTGCCTAACATCACCAACAACGTTGATGCCATTACCGAGATTCTTAAGCCGGAAGCAATAGAGGTCTTCGAGAGGATGAAGGTCCTTACACGTCAGGAGCTTGAGGCGCGGTACAACATCTACCTGCAGGTCTACAGCCGCCAGATAAAGATGGAAGCTACTGTAATGCTCCAGATGGCAAGGAAGGATATTGTTCCTGCAACTCTCAAGTATGTGCATGATGTTGCCGCCACAGTCAACGAAGTAAAGGAATCCGGCGTAAAGTGTCCTCTCTCAAGGGAGGAGGAGATGATTGCCTCCATTATGGACAGCGTGGATAAGTTCATGCAGACCTGCCTTACCCTGGAAAAAGAGCTCAAGAATGCCCACGAGATTTCTGATCCGTTTGAGAAGGCATGTGCTTACAGGGATAAAGTGTTCAAGAATATGAAGGTGCTCCGTTCCTACGGCGATGCTCTTGAAAGAGTGGTAGGAAAGACATACTGGCCGTTTGCCACATACGAGGATCTTTTGTTCAATATTTGAACAACTTGACAGGAACCTTATTTCTTAAGTCCCAGCAGGATCACTGCCCCGAAGGTCAGGAGAATGCCTATGGCTTTTAACAGAGTCATAGGTTCTCCGTAAAGTCCGCATCCTACAAGGGTGCCGACAAGGGGCTCCACAGTAACCAGAATTGCAGCCTTGCCAGTCTCTATCCTTAGCATTCCGTAGGTGTAGAACAGGTAGGGGAGCACTGTGCAGAAAAGTGCGATTCCTGCACCATAGAGCAGCAGCTGTGGCTGCATTATTCCGCTTCCAAGTCCAAGTCCGGAGAACGGGATTATGCTTAATCCGGAGAATAGGAATGTATAGAAGGTGATGGTAAGCACATGGTACTTCCTAAGTGCATAACGGCTGAATATGGAGTAGAGGGCATAGCCTAAACCGGAGCCGAGTCCTATGATAAACCCCTTTACCGTGATGCCGCCTCCGTTCTGTCCAAGTCCGGAAACTAAGATACACCCCATAAATGTCATGACCAGAGCTGTCAGCTTGACAGCAGTGATCTTCTCCTTGAACAGAGCCAGAGAAAAAAGGATGACAAAGATAGGGGATGTGTAAAGCAGTATGACAGCCACCGATGCTCCCGATTCTATGATGGTCTGGAAATAGCACAGGGAGAAGAAAGTAAGGCTGATGACTCCGGTGCCTATGAACATCCAGATATCCTTAAGATTGAAGTACAGAAGCTTTTTATCGGTGATAAAGAGGTACGGTGCCATGATGACCGATGCTATGATTGCCCGGAGCTGCAGTATCTGGATCGGGGATAAATCAGATGCGTTCAGACATTTGATGAAGATGCTTATTATGCCCCATAAGATTCCTGCGGCTATGACTGAAAGGGTGTACCTGGATTGCCTCATAATGATATTCTCATTATTTTTTGCTCTTTTTGCAAGTGGGAATAGAAATGCCCCTTTTATTTTTATATAAAAGACTATATGATATAAGAAAGCACACTTTTGTAATTTCTCTGGAGGAAAAGATGAATAAAAAGGCAATTGCAGCTGTGGCAAATTCAATCCGTGCACTTTCCATGGATATGATTCAGAAGGCAAAGTCAGGACACCCGGGACTTCCTATGGGATGTGCCGAGCTGGGAGCAGTGATCTTCGGCGAGGTGTTGAAGCATAATCCAAAGGATTCTAAATGGATAGACCGGGACCGTTTTGTTCTTTCCGCAGGACATGGTTCTGCACTTCTTTACAGTCTGCTGCACCTTTCCGGCTACGGAGTATCACTTGATGACATCAAGAGCTTCCGTCAGCTTGGTTCAAAAACTCCAGGACATCCTGAGTTCGGTATGACCGATGGTGTTGAGACCACCACAGGTCCTCTGGGAGCAGGATTCACAAACGCAGTGGGAATGGCAATTGCCGAAGCTATGCTGGCAGAGAGATTCAATACAAAACAGCACAAGATAATTGACCACTACACATATGTTCTTTCAGGAGACGGCTGCATGATGGAAGGTCTTACCTCCGAGGCAGCATCATTGGCCGGAAATCTGGGACTGGGCAAGCTCATAGTGTTCTACGACGACAATGGGATCACAATCGAAGGCTCTACATCTCTGGCATTCACCGAGGATGTAAAGGCTCGGTTTGCCGCATACAACTGGCAGGTTCTTTCCGGCGATGCATATGATGTGGAAGGTGTGGCAAAGCTGGTTGCCCAGGCTAAGAAAGATACAAAGCGGCCGACTCTCATCTCCCTCAAGTCTGTTATTGGAAAGGGCTCTCCAAACCTGGCAGGAAGCCATAAGGTTCATGGTGCTCCCCTTGGAGAGGATGAAGTTAAGGCAACAAAGAAGGCACTGGGAATTCCGGAGAATAAAGATTTCTATATCTTCCCGGAGGCAAAAGAATATTTCAAGGATAAAGCAAAAGGGTGGAAGAAAGATTACGACAGCTGGAAGAAAACTTTTGCAGCATGGCAGAAGGCAAATCCGGATCTTGCAAAAGAGCTTGATGCATTCATGGCTGGCGGCGCAATCAAGACTGCCGGAATCAAGCTTCCTGTATTCAACGTGGGTGACAAGGTTGCAACCCGCAGTGCCAGCGGAAAGACACTGGTAAGCCTGTGCGGCGCTGTC
>CADAEX010000061.1 GCA_902787125.1 uncultured Spirochaetaceae bacterium | reverse complement strand
GTGCGGGGAGAGTGATCCCACAGCACTTCCATGATTTTCCATTCCGCTTCTGTTACCTGTACAGTCATAATTTACACCTCCGGAAAATGGTGGACGATCGTCTACGTTTTGAAGTATACAGTTGTCTACCAAATTTTGTCAACCGTTTTTTTGGAGGAAATAAAAATCCGGTCAAAACCGTTGATCTGATCATGTACCTTTACATGGCCATGGCGAACAGGCAGGGGAAAACGCAAAAGGCAGGCCGCAACCGGCGAAAAATGGGTCAACTACTGGCTCCATGCCGAGTTCCTGGTGCTCAACAAAGCAAAGATGTCAAAGAGCTCCGGCAACTTCCTTACTTTGGACAGACTGGTGGAGCAGGGTTACGATCCTCTGGACTACCGCTACTTCTGCTTGGGAGGCCACTACAGGTCACAGCTCCAGTTCAGCTTTGAATCCCTGGATGGAGCAAAGAAGGCAAGGGCAAACCTTAACAAGGCAGTGCGTGAGCTTATGGACAAGACCAAGGCTGCAGACAAGGCTTCCCTTTCCGATGGAGCCAAGAAGTATATAGAAATATTCACAGCAGATATCTCTGACGACCTTAACAGCCCCCGGGCTCTGGCACGGATATGGACTCTCCTTAAGGACAATGATCTTTCCGGTGCCGAGAAAAGAGTAATCTTTCCGATGCCGAGAAGCTGGCCCTGATTCTGGACTTTGACCGTGTTCTGGGCCTTAAGCTGGACTCTGTTCCTGCTCTCCCTGCCCAGGATGAGGCACCTGTGGAGATTCCTGCAGAGGTTCAGGCCCTTATAGATCAGCGGAACCAGGCCCGGAAAGCCAAGGATTTTGCTTTGGCAGACCAGTGCAGGGCAAAGATCAAGGAACTGGGATACGAGATCAAGGATACCCCTCAGGGTACAACCTGTAAAAAGTGTAACTAATCAGAAAGTAGGTTGTTTTCAGTAATGGACGATAAGGCAAAAAAGGATTTTTTCGAGAGGATCTATAAAGAGATCTTCCCTATAGTCATCAAGGTGTCTTATCGCATCACAAAGAACCTGGATGCCGCCCAGGACGTGTGTCAGGAGGCATTCATAAAGCTGTACAACCGGGTGGAGACTTTCCCGGAGGTTGAGGATGCCAAGTTCTGGCTTATCAGAGTGGTCAAGAACCTCTCCTTCAACTATCTGGAGCATGAGAAGGTAAAGAACCGTGCTTTCGACAAGATAAAGCATCTGCCTTCTTTTTCCGATGATACTGGTGAGAAGCAGCTTTTGAAGAAGGATGCTGTGGAGAAGGTCAACAAGGCCCTGGACCAGCTTCCCGAAAACCTTAAGGCTCCTCTTATTCTGCGGGAGTTCGGCGGGTTGAACTATAAAGAGATTGGTGCTGCCCTCGGAATAAGCGAGAGCAACGTCAAAATAAGGATTTTCCGGGCGAGGGAGGCCCTCGGAAAACTGCTACCTGTAGGAGAGGTATATGTGCCCTGATGTAGAGATTCTTTCTTCATTCTATGATGGCGAGCTTGAGGATTCCCAGAGAGAGGTTGTAAAGACCCATGTGGAGTCCTGTCCTCATTGCCAGAAGAAATTGGCAGAGCTTGAGCTTATTTCCAATACCATCAATGCCGAAGAAGAGCCTGACTTCCAGATGGCCCAGGTCAACACCTGGAACAATCTTATGGATATTATAGACCGGGAGGAGCATAAAGTTCCTAAGGTCAACTTCTGGCAGCGGCGCTTCCAGATATCATTCCCTGCGGCAGCCGCTCTTGTGGCAGCCTTCATAGTAGTGCTCTCCCTCAGCGTGGTCAGCTTCTATATGGGCAGGCACACCACATCGAGTCCCGCAAGCCCGGAGCTTAATATGAGCGATGCGTCCGGCACACTGTTTAACGATGATAATCTTTTCGACAACAGTTCTATAGAATTTGATATTCCTGCAATAAACACATTTATCCATGCAGGGGAACCGCTTCTTATAAAAGAGGTGGACTTCAGGAACAGGAACGGTAACAACTGAAATGAGAAAACTCTTTTTTATATTCTGTTTCTTTGTTTCTCCTATTCTGATCTCTGCACAGGATTCTCCTGCTCCGGCAGGGGAGAACATCAATGTGGAGAGCTCCGACAGCCAGATGTTCAACATGGCCATTGACCTTAAGATCCAGGACGGAACCACTGCCCAGGTTGTATCTGACCACAAGGCACAGCATAAGGTAGTATCGGGCCGGCCTGTCACACTTAACATAAACGGCGGAAACTTCAAGGCTGCAGTCCGCTTCACTCTGTATAACAGAAATGCCGACAACTTGCTGCTTCTTGCCCAGAGCACCATCGCTTTCATAAAAGACGGGCACCGCCAGATGCTGTCCACAGTCAAATCCATTCCTATAAAGGCAGGAGAAAAAGTTCTGTTCTTCCCTATGGGAGTTCTTAATGACGGCGAGAAATCGGGTTATAACTGCATGCTGGAGATGGAGGTCTCCAAATATCAGCAGCAGCCTGTATCGCAGGAATAAGCTGTGCAAGTCAGACGCCTTGTCTCCGAGATATTTGCCTTCCTGGTGTTTTTCGCTCTTTTAGGCGTTTATGTCTATTTCCAGCATCTCCAGGTGGAGACTCCCGAGATAACTTCCATAACCCCCGAGATAGGCAATCCAGGCGATATCCTTGAGATCCAGGGGCTCAGGTTCGGAGAGAACGAGGATTCATCAAAGAGAAAAAAGCCATACAACTGCTCTGTATTCATAGGCAGCCGCCGTCTGGTGCTGTCTGATTATCTTTTATGGAGCGACGACAGGATAGAGATAAAACTTCCTTCCGACATAAGGTCTGGAAGACTCTGGGTGGAGACCGAGAAGGGAAAGAGCAATGCCATGCTCTTTACAAACCGTCAGGAGATTCCTGTGACAGTATCGGCTTTCCATGCACCTGGCATGCCCTATATCGACCAGGTTTCGGGCCAGGATCCCTCCATAGGCGACACTATAGTTATCCATGGCTCAGGCTTCGGCTACGAGCAGGGAAGCGGCTATGTGCTGTTCCCTCTTAAGGCTCCTGAAGATGGGACTTCCCCAGGTGATGTGAGGGAATTTGCCCCTTCTTATGGGGAATATGCCTATGAATCCTGGAGCGACACCGAGATAAGGCTTCATATACCTGACGGAGCCACCACAGGAAGCATCTGTGTTGTGACCGGTGCAGGAAAGAGCAACTCCTTTCATCTTGAGATGTACGAGCCCAGGAACCAGAAGCAGTATGTGTCCCCTGTAGGGTATCAGGTGGAATACAATCTGGAGGTCCATAACTTCGGGGATAACAAGCAGAATACTGTCCATGTGTGGATGCCGGAGCTCCTTACCGGACCGGAGCAGAGGAACACCGAGACTGCATCGGACAGACAGCCCAATCTCTCCTCTTACCGTGATACCGATCTCTACTCCTTCCAGGGTGATGAGCTTACCCCCACTGTTACAGTGCATAATACAGCGATATTCTGGCGGTACAGCATAGATCCCAAGATAGATACCACCGATATACGGCGGGATTACAAGACCAACACAGACTTCTACAGAAATTACACAAAAGATGAGCAGATAATCACACAGAATGCCTCCGGCGCCGACCGGGAGCTTAAGAGGGTGCCTGAATCAAGGAACCCATATCTGAGGTGCAGGAACATCTATAATCAGATCATAAAGCTGAAGAGGGACAGCTCCCTTGAATATGCCATGCTCTTCACTTATATGGCCCGCAGATCGGGAATTCCGGCCCGTCCTGTAAGCGGTTTCCTGGTGGATAAAGATAACAATTCCCAGATCCATTACTGGGCTGAGTTCTTTATCATGGGCATAGGATGGCTTCCTGTGGATCCTCAGGCCAGAGCTTTCGCATCGCTGGATGCAGACCATGTCTCTTTCTCGAAGGGGACTGTGGAGCTGCCTCAGATAAACCCGGCAGGATATATACTGGAGCCTAAATACCATATGTATGCCCTTCAGAACATATATTCCGAGGTGGTGGGGCCTTATGATACCGTGGCTGTGCTCTGGGATGACATGAATGTCCTCTCCCGCTGGTGATCAGTAGAGAATGCGGAAGAAAGTGTTTCCCACCGAAGTTATATAAAAATTCCCGTTTGACTTTCTATATTTCATAAGCTGCTGGAATCCGTGGGAATCCTGGATAGGCACAAGGAGCTCTCCCTTGGCCTTCAGCTGGTCTGTGAACAGGTTTGTAAGGGTAGTGACACCTCCCTGGATGAAGATGATGTCAAAAGGGCCCTGGGAAGCGAAATAATCGTAGCTGTTCCCATAGTATGCAGTGATGTTTGAAATATTGTTGTCGCTGAATATCTGGGAGTAGAGCTCCGAGTTCTTGCTGGTCTCGATTAAATACACCCTGGGATATTTCTGTGCGAACAACGATGCGCAGTAGCCTGCGTTGTTCCCTATTATAAGCACTTTCGGATTGTCGAAGGTGGAGATGTTCTTAAGGACAAACTCAATATCGGTCTTGGATGGGATGCGGCCTCCGTCGGAAAGGGGCAGGGAAGAGTCCATGTCTGCGTAGCTTCTGAGGCTTTCGGGCAGGAACTGTGCTCTGTCTATTTCTTTTGCCATTGGGCTGAGGATAAGTAAAAAAAGGAAAACAATACACCAGAGGCGTTTCATCAATGGCAGTATACCCCTTTTTATGCTATGTTGCAAAGAGAAAATATATAAGTTTTATATAAAAATTGATTGACTTATTGGAAAACATAATGGTAAAATCAATTATAAAGTACTTCCTGTAGGGGAAGTAGAGTTTTAAAAGAGGAGATAAACTATGTCCAAAACAGAATTGGTAGAATTCATTGCAAAACAGACAGGCCTTTCCAAGGCAGCTGCTGCACGCGCTCTTACAGCTACCCTCGACGGAATCACAACTGGGATTAAGAAAAGCGGAAAAGTAGTTCTTATCGGCTTTGGAACATTTGCTGCTAAGAAAAGAGCTGCAAGAAAGGGAATCAACCCAGCAACAAAGAAGGAAATCAAGATTCCTGCAAAGAAAGTTGCTACATTCAAGGCTGGAAGCAAGCTGAAAGCTGCTGTAAAATAATTATTGCTTTTGAGTGCATCATACACCTCTGTGATTTATCATGGAGGTGTTTTTTTTAGCTATGCAGGGAACAGTCCTTTTCGGAATCAACAATATTTATACTGTACGCACTCCTGACGGAGCTGAGCATCTGTGCCGCATCAAGGGAAAGGTGCTCAAGGGCTGCGAGAATGTCTATAACCCTATCACGGCAGGAGACAAGGTGGAGTTTGACTCTGGCCTCATAACTGCCCTTATGCCGCGCAGGAACGCTTTCACCCGCTGGAACCGGAAGAGATTCATGAAACAGATAATAGCTGCAAACCTGGATATCCTTTTCTGTGTCGCAGCTCCAGGGGAGCCCCCCTTTCGGCCCCGGTTCCTTGACAAGGTCATAGCCAACTCCTGCCACAAGTATTCAGATGAGTACGAAGTGGTGCTGGTGCTGAACAAGTGCGACCTGGGCATAGGAGAGGAGGTGGCGGAGCGCCTTGATGTGTACCGCTCCATGGGCTACAGGATTTTCCAGGTGTCGGCAAAGACCGGGGAAGGGCTTGATGCGCTCCGATCCTATGCAGGGGGCAAGGTCTGTGCCTTTGCAGGGCAGTCAGGAGTTGGCAAGTCCTCGCTTCTGAACGCACTGAGCAGCCAGGTGTCCCGCCGGGTGGGCGAGGTCTCCAGGAAGTATAACCGGGGCCGTCATGTGACAAACTATGCGTTGTATGTTCCCGATGAGGAGAATGGCGGCGGTATTATCGACACCCCGGGTATCCGGGAGATCTTTTTGGACAGCATAGAGCCCCAGGAGCTTATACTCCATTTCAAGGAGATGGCTCCATACTACGGCAGATGCAGTTTCTCAACCTGCACCCACACTGTGGAGAAGGGGTGTGCCCTCCGTGATGCGGTGGAGAAGGGGCTGATATATCCGGACCGTTACGAGGCATACCTGAGGACTTACATGGAGCTTACTGAACAGGCGGCATCAATTTATGGAAAAGAGTATACTTGAGCTTCTAGGTTTTGACACCATAAAAGAGAGCCTGAAACAGTACTCTGTCTCGGCCTGCGGTGCTGATCTAATAGAGAACCAGGAGCCTGAGACTCACTTTGAGAAGTGGCAGGAACAGCAGAGAATATTTATAAATTTTAAAAGTATACTTGATAAAGTTACAGAATTTCCAGACTTTTCATTTCCTAATATAGAAAATTATGTAGTTTTGGCTGCAAAACCGGGCTCTGTCCTGGAGGCGGTGGAGCTGGCTCAGATCCATGCATTCCTCAAATCAGCGGCTGTGCTCAAGAAGTTCCTCTATTCCCTTGAGGGCTTCGAGGCAGTCTCCTTCCTTGGCGATTTTGAGGAGTTCATAGACCTGCGTAACGAGATAGCCAAATATATACGTCCCGACGGAGAGATAAAAGAGGATGGCATCAAGGAGCTGGTAGCCATAAAGCGCAGGATTGCAGTGGCAAACCGCCAGCTCTACAAGGCTGCCGAGGAATACTTCATAAACAGCGAATACAGGCAGTACTGGCAGGAGGGGAACATAACCATGCGGGACGGCAGGGCAGTGCTTCCCCTCAAGGCCAATTTCAAGGGTAAGGTGCCTGGCATAATCCATGCTTCCTCCGCAAGGGGCAACACCATATTCATAGAGCCCTCCGGCCTGGTGGAGAAGAACAACCTCCTTATGGAACTGGAGGATGAGTACAGGCGTGAGGTCCTTAAGATCCTAAGGAACTTAAGCTTCAAGGTAGGCTTTGTCTCAGAGGGACTTCTTGAGCTTTCCCGGCAGATTGCCCTGTTTGACAGCTACTACAGCCGCTGGCGCTACACCGCCTCCTACGGCGGCGTTATTCCTGACCATTCCGACCAGGGGCTGGCTCTGTACGAGGCCCGGCACCTTCTCCTTGGAAAGAAGGCTGTCCCCATAGATATAATAGCAAAAAAAGATATCAACATACTGCTTATAAGCGGTCCTAACACAGGTGGTAAGACTGTGGCCCTCAAGACCTGCGCCCTTATTGTCCTTATGAACCAGTTCAACCTGGGGCTGCCGGTGCGGGAGGGAAGCTTCCTTCCTTTCTTTGACAACGTGCTGGCCGACATAGGGGACGGGCAGTCCATAGCCGACTCCCTCTCCACATTCTCTTCCCATATGACGAACATATCCCATATCCTGGAGGCAGGGACTGCCCGCTCCCTCATCCTGCTGGACGAGCCCGGCACCGGCACCGACCCCGACGAAGGGGCAGCCATAGCCCTGGCCGTATTTGACCAGATTGTGGCTATGGGGG
>CADAEX010000060.1 GCA_902787125.1 uncultured Spirochaetaceae bacterium | reverse complement strand
GAGAAAAAAGTTATAGCAACCTATATGGAGATATTGCAGCATATAAATGATTAAAAAAGTTTTCTCCTTTATTGTATGGGGCTTGGCTACCACTGCCCTTAACGTCGGTTTTTTCCTTTTATTCCGGCATATAGGAGTTCCCCTGACACCGGCCGTAATACTGGCCTGGCTCCTTTCTGTCACCTTTTCCTATTTTGCCAACAAGAAGATGGTGTTCCATGATAAGACATCAGGCTTTGGAGCGATAATAAAAAGTATGTTATTATTCTATGGGTCCCGGGCGTTCTCGGGTCTTATGGACGTGGTGCTTATGAATGTATTTGTCAAGGTGCTTGGCTGGGATGAACTTGTGGCCAAGCTTATAAATGAGGTGCTGGTGAGCGCCTTCAACTTTTTTTTCTGTTTTTTAGTTGTGTTCCGGAAGAAAAAACAGAAGGAGAATTAAGACAATGGATAGGATCTCATTAGTAGTTCCCTGCTTCAACGAGCAGGATAATATTATTCCTCTTTATAACGCTATTCTCGAGGTCTTCAGCGATATTCCGGCTACCTTTGAGCTTATGTTTGTGGATGACGGCTCCAAGGACAGGACTTTTGACAATATTCAGGATCTGCATGAGAAAGATGACCGGGTAAAATGTATCTCCTTCTCCCGGAATTTTGGTAAGGAGGCAGCTCTTTTTGCAGGAATCCGCAATGTGACCGGGGACTGCACCGTGATACTTGATGCAGATCTCCAGCACCCCCCTTTACTTATCAAGGAGATGTATAGGCTCTGGAAAGAGGGATATGAGGTGGTGGAGGGTATCAAGCGGAACCGGGGAAAGGAAAGCGTTATACACGGCCTGTTCACCAAGCTGTTCTATCGGATGATAAGCCATGCGGTGAAGATTGATATGGCCAACTCCAGCGACTATAAGCTGTTAGACCGTAAAGTCACCGAGGAGCTTGGAAAGCTTAAGGAGCGCAACACATTCTTCCGGGCTCTTTCTTTCTGGGTGGGTTTTAAGAAGATATCGGTCTATTATGAGGTGGCAGACAGAGCTTCCGGTATCTCCAAGTGGTCTACCAGCTCGTTGATGAAATATGCAATAAAGAATGTGATCTGTTTCAGCTACATGCCTCTGCATATAATAAGCATTGTGGGAATAATCTTTGTTCTTATTGCCATTGGGATAGGTGTCGATGCTATCCTTTCCTACTTCAGGAACAATGCTGCCAGCGGTTTTCCCACCATTGTGTTCCTCCTTCTCATCGGCTTTGGCGGCTGTCTTATAAGCCTTGGGATAATCGGAGTCTATATTGCCCAGATTTATGATGAAGTGAAAAAGCGCCCTCAATATATCATCGGGAGAAGAATTGGATAAAACTATTTTCGATTTTCATGCCGACGATTTTGCTGTCTCTCTTTCTGCAAGCCGGGATATCATCAGCCTGGGTGACAAAGGAGTAATAGACAGCATCAGCATAATTCCCAACATGAGCATTTTTGACGAGGTAGTCCCTCTGTTGAAGTCTTTTCCCCAGACAATTGAAAGAAGCGTCCACCTTAACTTCGTGGAAGGGAAGAGCTGTCTGCCTAAGGAGACAGTTCCAGACTTGGTAGACGACGAGGGCTGTTTCAGGATCAGCTGGGGTTCCCTTCTTCTGACAGGTTTCAACCCTGCAAGGCGGAAAAGAGTTAAAGAGCAGCTTGCTGCCGAGATTGTGGCTCAGGTGGAGAAATGCATAGAAGCCCAGATAGTCCTTCCAGATGCTCTAAGGCTGGACAGTCATCAGCATACCCATATGATTCCATTGGTGCAGGATGCCCTGTTTGAGGCTGTTGACAGGCTGGAGAAAAAGGACAGGAAAGTTGTGTTTGTCAGGAACTCCGAGGATCCGATACGCCTATACTTCAGCTCCTTCAAGACCTTGAAAAGTTTTTCTGCTGCAAATATGCTTAAATGTATGATTCTGAATTTGTTCTCCCAAAAGTTAAAAAAGAAGCTTAAGGAGAGGAATCTGCCGGCAGGCTATCTATGCGGTGTGTTCTACAGCGGCCACATGGACGAGGAACGGCTTTCTGAGGTTCTGCTGGCCTTTGAGCGCCTTGCAGGGAAGAATAAGCGCAAAGTGGAAGTACTTTTCCATCCGGGAAGGGTGAGGAGAGAGGAGATTTTACCAGAGTTCACCAAGCCGGGTTTTGTGAAATTTCACCTGTCCAGTAATCGGCATATAGAGTTTAATTCAATTTGTAAGCTGTCAGGAGTCAGTGTATGAAAAAAATATTAATTCTTTTATTATTGATCATTCCCTGCTGTGTGTTTGCACAGTTCACCATAAAACCTGAGTTTGAGCTTTCCACCAACGACGAGAAGGCCAAGGATGACTTCTACAATCTCCACGGCACTATGCGGTTCAAATTCCAGGCTACCGACGACATAGAGCTGGTGTTCAAGCCGGAGCTGGATAAGTACGAGGTGGATATAGACGAGATTTCGGCAAAGTACACATTCCTGGAAAAACACTCTGTAAAGGGAGGAAAGTTCGAGAACCTTCTTACCCTGGATGACTATCTGGGGAACTTTGACCGGGTTTTTGCTCGGAAGAACCTGGTTACCCGGGAAGTCAAGGATCAGGGCTATGTGAGCCATGCAATAGGCTTGAAATATGAATACAGGGACAGAAGCAAAGATGGCTTCGGCAGTTTTGCCCATGTGGTCTATGTTCCGTCACAGTTTGAGCCCCAGCTCAACCTGGGATTCTACTGGCAGGATCAGAGGGAAGAGCTCTTGGCGGGTCTCTTTGCATCGTACTATCCTTTCATAAACCACGAGAACTGGGGATCTGAGCACTGCAAATCCCAAAAGAACAACTTTATAGGAGACTTGGTCTATTCCGACTACAGACATAAAATCATCTACGGAGCAGAGTTCACTCTGGGATCCAACCTTATAAATCCTGTGGGGCATATCAATTTCGACCCTGATACAGAACATCCTGCCTTTGCCGGTGCCGACCTTCACTGCGGTATCAAAGTGGAGATGACCGACTATATCCAGTGGCTTCCTATGCTCAGGGGCACAATGCTTATCCCGGAGATCTCAGAGGCCAAATGCAACGAGTTTGAAGTTATCTGGGGCAACCAGTTCTCCTATAAGGAGCATGTGAAACTCCATCTGGATACAGGGCTTGGTATAAAGACAAAATATGATGTCTATGGTGATGATGACCTTAAGACAAAACTGGACTGGAGGTGGGCAGTATCCCTTGTCATCAAAGGTTAAGCTGATTCTGGCTTTCTTCACAGTCTTTCTCCTCATATCCTGCGGCGAATTCGGAGGGTTCTCTGACTTCTCAAAAGCTGATATCGGAAGCATAACCAAGGTGGAGGCTTACTTTACCGAAGAGAACCTGGCTAAGTTTTACGACAGCGTCTCACAGCCAGAGGAGGACTATGCCCAATGCACTGTGACCATGGGCAAACGCACCTATCAGGGCTGGATGAAGGTGAGGGGCTACACTTCCAGGGGCGAGCCCAAGAAGAACTTTACCCTGCGGATTAAGGTGGGATCCGAGAAAGTAAAATTTGCTCTGATGCACGAGGCCGACACCTGGTTCAAGAACCGCATTGTAATGTATGCTTACAACAACTATGTATACAAGGGGGCTTCCCTTACCGCTGCCCCGGAGACTGAGCCTGTGGCTCTTTTTGTGAATGACAAGTATATCGGCTACTACGTCAAGGTTGATATGTATGAGGAATCCCAGCTCCACCGTTATAAGAAGGGGAGCATCTCTGAGCTTTTCAAGATTCTTATAAACAGCTTCGACAGCGATCCTCTGCACGAGCGGACCGAGAAGAAATTCCCGAAGGATAAGAATTTCTCCACCATGGATCTCCTGATAACAAATCTGAACAGTATGAGCGATGAAAAGTGGAATGCCTGGGTTGAGAAGTACATAGACGTGGATGACTTTATCCGTTATATGGTGGTCCACGACTTCTTCGGCATCGAGGATACCGTCTCCCACAACTACTATATTTACAACTATGGGAAGCTGGTGTTCCTTCCCTGGGACCACGAACTGGGAATGAAGCTGGAATACGACAGTTTCTTCGGCGACAACAAGCTGGTTAAGCGTATCCTCAAGGTGCCATCGGTAAGGGCTGCCTATATCCAGGCCATGGAAGATTTTGTTGCAGATACCGACTTCTTGAATTCCCTTAAGGATAAGGTAAACGGATGGTATGATGAGGCATACCTTGCTATAAAAAACGACCCGGTATTTTACTATTCCATCGAAGATGCCAGAAAATGCCGGGATAATATAATCAATTTCATAGACAACCGAGGAAACAGCACTGCCTATAAAAGGCATTTCCAATAAGGAGACTGAAATGAAGAGACTTTTTATTGTTATGACACTGCTTTTGCTTATCGTCAGCACCCCATTCTGCAAGCCCAAGGATTATTTTTCTTTGGATGCAGAGGTGCAGTTCAAGGTGGACGATTCCGATATTCACGGTGATAGGTACTATGTTGAATACCAGCTTGAGGGTGAACTTGAGGCCAAAATCAGGTTTACCGACCGTCTTTCTGCCACTCTTGCTGTGGAGATAGACCGCAAGGATGTTGATCCGGAAGAGGCCTCTGTTTTCTACTGGATAGATGAATTCCAAAGTATCAAGGGCGGTCTTTTCGACAGCAGCCTGACTATGAACGATTTCCTCAAGAAAAAAAGTGAGCTCTTCTTCTACGACTCTCCTGGTGTCAGGTACATAAAGGAGTCTGGCTTCACCAACATCGATACAGGAATCGAGTATTCAAACCGGCATATTCTGGGTGACAAGACCCAGCTGGATGCCGCTTTCTTCTTCAATTCCAGTCAAAACGAGAGCCAGTTCTTCCTTACCGGCTATTATAACTTTACCGAAGGGTTGGACTTTATTGCTTTCACAGTCTCCTATCTGCCATATATTGTTCACAATGTGGCGTTCGGAGGTGCTACTGATGAATATAATTACAATAACTTCATATTTGACTTGAAGTATTACCATAACATCGACCGCTTTGTATGGTCTGCCGAGGCCAATATTGGAACTAACCTTATAGACCCGGTGGGGTATCTCCATTTCCCGGGCGAGGACGACAGCTGGTTTGCATCGGCCGACCTGGCATTCGGATATAACTTCCGGTTCGAGAAGTTTGTCTACACCCCTGCCCTGAGGGCCGGTATCCTGTGTCCAGACATAAAAGACATAGACGAGAACCGGCGGCTTGAGCTTATGCTTGGAAACTGGTTCCATGGCAAATATATATTTGTCCACCTGGATGGGGGCCTCCGTTTCGACACCTATAAGAGCAGCAGCCTTAAGACAAAGTTTGAGCCTATTTGGGGAATCAACGTTTGCATAAAATCCTGAGGGGTTCTGCTCTCTTTATTATTTTTATATCTCTTTTCTCCTGCGGCGAGTTTGTGGGCATGGAGGATGACAAAGTAGATACCGGTAAAGTTCAAAAACTGGAAATTTTCCTGCCCGGCGACAACCTGGGACATTTTTATAGCACCATGACCTTGGACACACAGTTCTCATGTTCTGTCATTTTTGATGAATGGCATGGAGATGGAACAATAAAGATCAGAGGTGACACATCCAGAATAAGGGCAAATAAAAAATCTTTTACACTTAAAATCAAGGGCAAAAAATTTATGCTGGAGCGGGGCGAGGAAAATGGAGGTCTGTATAATCGTATAGCTATGCGGGCTTACCAGCTGGCAGGACTTCCAGCCTGCGACACAGAATCGGTAGGGCTGTTTCTTAACGACGAATATCTGGGTTGCTATAACCTCATTACCTATTATGATGAGAATGAGATGGGTGGAGAACTTTATAAATGTTATTTTGTCGATTATGACCATATAGAGAACAATCATCCGATATATTCCCTTTCAAAAAAGAAGTTTCCAGATGATGATAATTTTGTGAACATGAGCAATCTCCTTGTGGCATTAACTACTTTTTCAGATGAAAAATGGCGACAATTTGTGCTTGAAAATGTTGATGTGGAAAAAATGGCTTCATATCTTGCAGTGCATGATTTCTTTACAGTCAATGACACATCCTGTTCAAATTATTATCTTTATTATGATGGCAAATATAAGCTTCTTCCATGGGATCATGAACAGTGCCTTTCAGAAAAAAGAAATAATTATATGCCATGTGATGACAATCAGCTGGTACGCCGGTTGGCAACTGTGCCTGAAGTAAAGGCTGCTTATAACGATAAAATGCAAAAATTGTTCACGGGGGGGGGTACGGAATGTATTCTGAATCAGCTCCAGACCGAGGTCGCCACCATGTTTGACAACCTGGCCACCGCTATGGAAAGTGACCCTAAGTTTGCCACATCCCGGCAGGATTTTATGAAAATAAAGACCTATGTGCTGAATTATCTGGATAAAAATACCGGTCGTGCTGCCGAGGTGGACAAGCTTATACTGCACTGATATGAGATTTGTTTATCGCACAACTATTATATATTCTAGCCTGCTCTTTTTTATCTTAAGCTTGTCTGCCTGCGGCGAAATCACCACCAAGGATGATGACCCCGATACCGATGGCATTGAGAAGGTTGAGATATTCCTTGCTCAGAATAAGATGCAGCGGCTCTACAGTTCTGTTGCCACAGATTCTTATACCACCTGCACATTGGATAAAGGTAAGTGGCATGGTGATGAAATTAGTGA